>CADDZI010000001.1 GCA_902812405.1 bacterium
TACGCGCCCGGTCGAGCAAGCCCGACCGCTACCGGCAGGAAGAGGCGTCATTGACCGACGCCATCAACGCCCGGTACCGGCTCATCAGCGCACTGAACTGACGGCCGATCGCGTTTGCCTCCTGCAGGTGCGGCGCAAGCGGCGGTCCCTGTGACAGTGCGGCATAGACATCCGTAAGCGTCTGCAGCCGCTCGCGGAGTCGATCCGGCCTCCACTGATTGTCTTCCGAGTTTCGTGGATTTGACGACAAGGCAGCCTCGATGCCGCGTGCCTCAGCTAGCCGTTGCGCGAGACACGCCGTGCGAGAGGCAGAGGCGCGGGCGGCGGTTGCGGCGCCGAGCGCATCCTGCAGGTGAGTCCGCTCGTCGTCCAGGTGGTTCAACGCGTCGTCGATGCCGGAAAGCCAGCCGTACAAGGTCTCCAGGAATCTGCGGCGGGCGACGTAGTCGGCCTGACGCCACGGCGCGCGCGGGTCCGGCCGCACGATGACGCTGCGCGTGATCGCTGTGCCGCCGGCCTGCAGGACAGCCCGGTAGACGCCGGGCACGACGAGTGGTCCGCTTGAGGGCCCCTTGTTCCAATCGGGCGCGCTCTTCCACGGTATCGGCGGGTCATCGCTGAGATCCCACGCCACACGATTGATGCCTGCGTGGTTGGTGCCGGTCAGGTGTGCGATGGCGCGGCCAGCCGCATCCTGAACAACGACGTGCGGCGCTGCCGCCAAAGGTCGCGGCAGGTAGTAGGTCAGCAGAGCGCCCGGCGGCGGGTTGGGGGCTGCAAAGTCACCTTGCGGCGCACAACACTCGCCGGCACCGACGCCGTACTGACTGCGCCACCAGCGAAAATACGTGTACGCGGGGCGTGGCGGATAGAAAGCGACGTCCTCGACATCGGTTACAGCCAGGTCTTCGATCGCCGTCAGATCGTCGAGAATCCAAAACCCGCGGCCGTGGGTGGCGGCGATGAGGTCGTTGAAGACCGGCTGAATGCGCAGGTCGTAGACGGCGACGGCAGGCATCCTGAGGTTGAGGCTGCGCCAGTGCGTGCCGCCGTCAACCGTTACCCACACGCCATGTTCGCCGCCCGCGTACAGGATGGCGGGGTGATGGCGGTCCTGGCGCACGACGTGCAGCACCTCATCCGACGGCAGATCGCCCGCGAGCAGCGTCCAGTGCGCGCCAAAATCGGATGTGCCGAAGAGATACGGGTGTTGGTCTCCGGACAGATGCCGATCGACGACCGCGAAAGCCGTGCCGGCCGCAAACGGAGAAGGTTCAACCGCTTCGACCCTCCCGTAGTGCGGTGCCGGCGGCGAAACGTTGCGCCAGGTGAGGCCGCCGTCGCGCGTCAGGCGGACCAATCCGTCATCCGTTCCGACCCAGATGACCTTGGCGTCGCGCGGTGAGGGAGCGAGGTCGAGCAGCGTGTCATAGAATTCAGCGCCTGAGACGTCGGTATTGATCGGGCCGCCCGCGGCCTGCTGGTGAGCCGGATCGTTCAAGGTGAGATCCGGGCTGATCTGCACCCAGTGCCGCCCCCGGTCACGGCTTTCCCAGACAACGTTGCCCCCGTAGTACGCAACGCGCCCATCCTGCGGCGAGAACGCCACCGGCGCCTCCCAGTTGAAACGGTAGGGTAGGCCGGCCAGTGGGGCTCCATTCGTATCGCGGACGTACGGTGTCACGTCATAACTTTCGCGCGTCCGGCGGTCGTACATGGTCAGCTGCCCGTTGAGGTCGCGCACGCCGACGTTCCAGATGTAGCGCCCATCCTGCGGGTCCGGTACCGACCACGATCCGTCGCCGTCGCTGCCCACATCGGTCCAGTCGTCGTTGAGGATGCCCAGGGGGTTGAGTGAATCGCTGGGTCCGCAGTACGCGTCGTTATCTTGGAAACCGCCGCAGACGTGGTAGGGAACATCCAGGTCAAACGCGACATGGTACGCCTGCCCCAGCGTGACGTTGAATCGCCAGTCCCAGGTCTTGCCGCCATCCAGGCTGATGGGTGCACCGCCGTCGTTGGCCTCGATCATGCGCCGTCCGTCGTCGGCAATCCACATGTCGTGATGGTCCTGGTGGACGGCATGGACGTTGTTGACAAGCGTGACGCCCCCGTCGTGCGATTCGACTAAATCCTCGGACAAAAAGAAGATGTGATTCGGGTCGTGCGGATCGACCGCCAGGCGGCTCATGTAGAAGGGACGCTGGTCAAGGTAGGTGTCCTTGCTGACCAGATGCCAGTGATCGCCGCCGTCATCGGATCGCCACAGCAAGCCCGCCCGGGATTGGATGAGCGCATACACGCAGCGCGGATTGCTGGGCGCCACGGCAACCCCGATGCGTCCCATGAACCCGGCGGGCAAACCGTGGCCCGTCAGACGCTGCCAGGTGATGCCGCCGTCGCGGGAACGATACAAGCCGTCGGCGGGTCCGCCGCTGCGAAAGGTCCACGGGAGACGGCGGAACTGCCAGACGCCTGCAAAGACCAGACGGTTGGTTTGGTGATCCCAAGCAAGGTCGCTCATGCCGCTTGCCGGGCCGACGTACAGCGTTTGCCGCCACGTCTTCCCGCCGTCGGTCGTCACAAAGACTCCCCGGTCGCGACTGTCGCGGTAGGGGTCGCCGAGAGCTCCCACAAGCACGATGCCGGGATTCCGCCGGTTGATAAGGATGCGTGCGATGGCGGGCGAGCGCAGGCCGGCCGCGTGCCACGAGTGTCCGCCATCCGTGCTCACCCATACGCCGTTACCTAAGGACGCGTCGTTGCGAGGGTTGGATTCCCCTGTGCCCACCCACACGATGCGCGGATCCGACGGTGCCACGGCGATCGCGCCGATCGAGGACGTCCCTTGGCGGGTAAAGACATCCTGCCACGTCAGGCCGCCGTCGGTTGTCCGCCACACGCCCCCGCCGGCTGCACCAAGGTAGTACAGGTACGGATCGCGATCGCTGCCCGCCACCGCGGCGACGCGGCCGCCGACAACAGCCGGACCGATGTTGCGCCACTGCAGATCGCCGAAAGACGCGGCCGCATTGGCTGCCGGCAGCTGTGCCGGGTTGCCTGCAGACCGCGTCTCCCACGGGATCACAAGCGTAAGACACAGCAGCCCCGCGCTGACGAGCGCAGGGCCCGCTGGATGGCGGGTCTGGCTCGTCACCCGCCGTTCACGTGGCGCCTGCAACGGCGGGAATGGGCATGTGCCATCATGCGCGCACGAGCCGTACCCGTCAGTCGTCCATGACGCTGCGGTAGTAGCGGTCAAATTGGTACAGCAAACCCTCTTGGTTGGCGTAGGGTCCCGGCGTATAGGCGCGGGAGGCGACACCTTCCTGCGAGAGTTCGCAGACGTGCCAATCCTGACGGTTGGTCATATCCCAAAAGTCCACGGCGTCGGAGGTGTCAAAGTCCGGCCGTGCCATCGTGTCGGGATGGAAGAGCCACTGACACGTGACGATCGAGCGATCGACGGCCAGCGGCTCGATGCGGTGCACCATCACGTAATCCGGCTCTAGGCTCAGCAGCATGGTCGGGAAGATCGCATAGTAGTAGACGCGGTCGAGTTCGTCGCCCGCGACCTCGCCCAGAGGCGGGTAGTAGGCCTTGCCGCTCATGCTCATGCGCGAACCGGAAACTCGCAGCGTCATGTAGCCGCCCAGGAAGGGGCCTTCGAGCAGATCGTTACGCCCGCTGTCGTAGGGGGTCAACTTGTCCAGCGCGGGGTGGACGAGCGGGCAGTGATAGCATTCGGAGTAATTCTGGACGATGAGCTTCCAATTGCAGCGCAGGTCGTACTCGATCGTCCGTGCGACCCGCAGCTGCGCGATGTGCCAGCGGGCAAAGCGGCCCAGCAGGGGAGCGAAAGCTACCTCGAAGGGTTCCGGACGTTCGGCCAGGTTGATGAAGATGAAGCCCTCCCAGGTGGCAAGTGCGGCCTGCCGCAGGGGATACCGGGCCTTGTCAAAATCCGGCACGCCGTCCATGTTGCGGGCAGCCAGGAGAGTCCCGTCCAGGTTGTAGGTCCAGGCGTGGTACGGACACATGATGGAACCCAGAAACTTCCCGGAGGCTTGCTCACACATGCGCGTGCCGCGGTGCCGGCAGACGTTGTACAGGGCGCGCAAGCGGCCGTCCTGTCCGCGAACGATGATCAGATTGTCCCTGCCGATGGTGGTGAGAAAATACTCACCCGCGGACGCCGCCTGCTCCTCGCGGCCGACAAGCAGCCAGCGCCGCGCAAAAATGCGCTCCTGTTCCTGCTCGAAGATGTCGCGCGACGTGTAGTACGCCTGGGGCAGGGTGTGTGCTCCTCGAGGGACGCTCGTTTTGGTGAAGACCGCCATAGACAACCTCCGTCGTGCTTCCACGTTGTTGTTTCTGTAGGCCGCCCGGACGTGCCTGTGCGGCACGCAAGGTCGGGTTCCGAACAAAATGCGGTTGACAGGCTTGCCCGCCCGTGCGCAATCGCGCATTCATTCGAGAGCCGTGTTCATGGGAGCACGACGGGAGATTGTCGCCGGCCGCAGCGTGGGTTCCGCCACAAGGAGTCCGTCAGTCACGCGAGCGCGAGTCCCTGCGCGTCAACGCACTTGCTCATAGCAGGGCGCGAGGCTTTGGTGTTTGACCGAGGCCGACCGGTAAAGGTACGTGAGAGAACATCAGGACGCGGGTTGACAACACGCCGGGACGCCCGGTATAATGCAACCGAGGATTTCCTCGTTAGGCGAGGCGTCTGCACAAACAAAAGCCGCTGCCCGGAAAGGTCGAGAGACCCCAATGGGCCACCAGGCACCGCCGAAATAAGGCGGTATCTAAGACGGCTAGGCTTCCGAGCCTTACGTTGTGCAGTGTCAAAGCTCGACGCATGAGGATCCCGGCAGATCCAAAGCCGGTGAACCCGTCACCGTCGCCAGCGAGGAAAAGGCGGCGGTTCTTTATTTTCGGCCGCACGAAGGGGGTGATGGTGTCCGTGGACGGCAGTCATAGGTCGATTCGCTGTATCGTGCTGTGGCTTCCCGCACCCGTGGCCGGCTGCCGCGCTGCGGCGCAAGCCCGAAACCGTTAGGAGGTGTGTCCCATGAAGACGTTTGTTCTCCGGGCAATCTTGGCGCCCCGGATTGTGTCGGCCCTCTCGGCCGTTCGGTCCTTCCTTAACCCCTGCCCGCCCCCACCGAATTCGTTCGCGGCAGATAACCCCCGCATCGGGTTCCACGAGAAGCTGTTTCTCTCATAAAACCGGGGGAATTTCACGCCATGTCTGCACTTCACACGGCGACGCGGGAACGCGTCGCCCTCTTCGTTGCCGCCTTCAACCTGATCTTCGTGCCGATCGTGCTCATGGCCCACCCGGATTGGGTGGCTGTCGGCCGGGCGTTCATCCACCCTCCGCTGCCCGCGGACTGGCTCTCGGCGTCCTTTCTCATCCTCATATCGGCCAACATCGGGACGACAATCGCACCCTGGCAACTCTTCTTCCAGCAGTCGTGCGTGGTTGACAAGGGCCTGCTACCCAGGGATATTCCGGCCGGCCGGCGCGACTTGGTGCTGGGTGTGACCGGGATGGCCGTCGTGGCCCTGTCGATCATCATCCTGACCGGTCAATACCTGCACGGCATTCCGGGTGCGGACAACTTCCGGATCGACCAGATCGTCGCAGCCATTGCCTCGCACGTCGGCCATCGTGCCATGCTCCTCTTCGTCCTGGGTCTGGCCGAGGCCGGGCTCATCGCGGCCATCGTGATCACGGCCAGCACGGCCTGGGCCATCGGAGAAGCGTTTGACTGGCCGCGCTCTATTAACGACCACCCCGTGCAGGCGCTGGGGTTTTACCTCCCCAGCTTGGCGGCCACGGCGCTGGCGGGCAGCGTTGTCCTCCTGCCGAACGTCCCGCTGGGCTTTCTCAATCTTTCGGTTCAGGTAATCGCGACGATCTTCATGCCGCCTGCGATGCTCTTTTTACTCATGCTCCTCAATGATCGCGAGCTGATGGGTCCCTACGTCAACGGACCGTGGCGCAACGCGGTTTCCATTGTCATCCTTGCAAGCCTGATTGTGTGCAACACCTTGTACGGTCTTGCCACGCTCTTCCCCGACAAACGCTAGGAGCCGTCATCATGCAACGCCTTGACGAAGACACCGAAGACACCATCCGCCGCATTCTGGAAGACGAGGCCTGGGATCAGCCGCTTGCGCCGGTCGAGCAGATCAGGCCTTCGGGGTGGTACACGGCTGCGCTTTGGCTCCTGCGCTTCTCTGTCGGCGTTATGCTGGCCATCGTCACCTATGCCTTTCTGCACGGTGCACACTAAAGCGGCGCGGGTGATTGCGACAGTGCTCGTCGCGGGCTTCGTCATCGTGCCGGCGCTGCGCGCACGCGCGGACACGGTGACACCATCGCCGGAGCGCGCAGCGTCGTCGCCGGCTCGCACCCACGTGGCCACCTCACCCGCTCCGGCCTCGACCGCGACGCTGGCATCCCCGTCCTGGCGGACGGCATTAGACGGTTTCGTGTCGTTTGTCGATCAAGCAACCCATGGACCCGGCACGCAGCCGCCGGAAGCGCCGGCTTTTGCAAAGGGGTCGCCGCTTTCCCCGATGACGCCCTACGACACGTTTTCCAGCGCGCCGCAAACGCCGGGAGTGGCCGGAGTCAGTCAGTTTCTCATCGACGTCGGCTACACCGGACGGCGGATCACCACGTCGTTAGACGCGAGCGTGCTCGGCGTCGATGGCAGTATCACCAACGCGGCCTATTGGACGGAGCCGCTTCTTGCGCCCTACAATCCGCACATTGGTTCCCGCCTGCTGCCGTTTTCGATCGTCTTTCCCACACATGCCGGACAGGACGACGGTGCCGTTGCGGGCGTCGCCGTCTCCCGTCTCAGCGTGCAGGCAAATGACGGCGCATGGCGGGTGCAAGCCGGTGCCTTCGACCTGGGGCAAACAATCCGCTGCGTCTTTGTGCAGCCTGCCCTGCCCAACGTCCCTCCGGCGCTTACACTTGCACCTGCAGAGAGCCTGGGAGACGGACCGCCAACTCTGGACAGTTGGCCGCAGCCGCCACCCGGTCTACCGCTGCGCGGTCTGGATGTGACGGGCACGCAGGGCAAGCTCAGCGCGGAGTTCAGCGACGGCCTACTGCCCTCTCTTCCTGGTACCAGCGCCCGTGCGGTTCAGGGGTCGCTGGCACTGCATGGCGGCGAAAGTTCCAACCTGATGTTGCAGGTTCTCCGCCTGACGACCGGCGGTGCGCTCATCGCGACGACGACGCTGTTTGGGGCCGACCCTGTGCTCGTGGACACTCCGCAAGGACGCCTTCCCGTAAGCACGCTGGGCAACCAGGTGATGACTAGCGCCGGCCTGCACGCGGACGGCAGCCTGGGCGGACGACTGAGCGGGGTGGCGGATGTGGCCCGTAGCTGGTACGAAGCGCAGCACGTGGCCGCGCCGGGCACCAGCCGGCCAGGCGGCTTCTACCACGCCGGCCTCTCCTATGCCGCGGGAAGCCTCAGCCTGGGGTTGGATGGTTATCGCTTCGAACCGCGCTACAGCACCGCCATCCTGCCCTACGGCGTGCCGGAGAACGTGTGGAGTGTCGCCTGGTCGTGGCCCGGCGTTTGGTTAAAATCCACCTATCAGCTCGCAGATAACACGATCGTAGGGGCGAACCGGCAGGGGTACCGCTTCCACGTCGACAGGGACAGCGGCCGCCTGGCGTGGCGCGCAGATGTCGCCGAGTTCCACCAGATTCAGCCGTCCGCAATTGACGAGTCGCACGATACCGGCTTCGTCGAGGGCTTCTTCCTTCCGCAGCTGCCGCGCTATGCAACCCTGGGTCTGCAAAAACAGTTCGGCGTCTGGGTTGCCTGGCGTCCACCCTTCGCGACACTAACCCTGGACGGCGTGGACGACATGATGCATCGGGATGCCGCACCGGTGCAGCCGCAGGATGCGGTGAGCTACGAAGCGCCGCAGCTGGTTATGAGCATCAGTAAGCGCATCCAGCGGCGCATTGTGGCCGCTCTGGGCGTGGGGCGCTACGCCATGCGCGGATCGTGGGCCCACGGCCCGCTGACCAACGTTGACTATCAACAGGATGTGATCTTCGGTGGCGCACAGTTGGCCGAGTCGCAACACGCCACCGTTCTTCTGGAGGTGCGCCACGGGGGCTTTGCCGGTTTGCCATCCCTGCCCGGAGGGCCGTCGCCGGACTACCACGACACGCTCGTCGTCATCGAGCAGCGCTTCCAGTACTAGCTGTCGGCCGCAAACCGCTGGCCGGCGCCGACCCCACACGGCGGACGCATGCACGGCGACCCTGAAGTCCGTTGCGCCCAGGCATGCCTCCGGGGCAGTCTGGGGTGGTGGCGGCCGGTTCCGCCCGCGGCGGCCTGCTCGATCTCACCTCCAAACCATGAGGGTTTTGCGCACGCGAGCGCCAAACGCAGGTAGTAGCCTTCCGGGATGATGGTGGAATCGGCAGACACGACAGACTTCGACCGAGGAGCCGAAGGCCGGGAAACCGCCTTCGGGATGCGCTCAAAGTCGGCGGACTCTCGCCACGCGGGCGTGACAACGCCGAGCCAAGCCCGTACGCGGCGCACCGTGTGTCTGTGGCGTGCGGGAAGGTGTAGAGACTGGACGGGCGCGGCCTACCTCGCACCTGCGGGTGTGACACGGCCAAGGCACAGTCCGGACCACAAACGGCAACGGTGGTGAAAACCATAGTGGTGCGAAAATCTGTTGCCCGCAAGGGCGTCCGGGTTCGAATCCCGGTCATCCCAAGGAAAAACGTCCCGCACAAGACGCGTTGTTCCCCTCGGCGTAGAGTGGCGCCGCCGCATACCCAGCGTCGAGCGATCGGGCGGATGTTTGGGGGCCGGGGAGGTGATAGGTTCAAACGTGACGACCGTATCAAAACCGGGAGGTCGTAGAATGCGCTTGCTTGTCTCCGGGTTGGGAGCCGGTGTCATGAGCCTCGGGCTGGCGATCCTCGCGTTGCAAGCCGTCGCTGGGGTGGGGAACTTCGACACCCAGATGGTGTCCGCCATGCACCATATGCAGGCACAGATGACCCAGGCACCCATAGCGGTCCTGGACACGGGACCAATCACCCCTGGCAGTCCGCGGGTCATCCAGGAAGTCCAACAATGACCGCTTCGAGGTGGGCCATCCCAGGCTTCGGGGACAAGCCGCGGCCGGCGGAGCCGGCGTGCTAGGCGGGATCTCCCGGCACCTGCGCCTGTGGAGCCGGGCCTGGCGGCGCTGCCTCAGGGACGCGTACGAACAAGAAGCTTTGCGCGAGCGGTTTTCCGGCGTCTCCTTCGGGCGCGGTGTTGTGATCCGGCACGCCGAGCGCTTCTATCCCGGCCACCACGTCATTCTCCATGACCTCGTGTACCTCAACTGCGCGGGCAGCGCGTGGAACAATTATCAGGGTTTCATACGAATCGGGGATTACTCCGAGCTGGCTCCGTTTGTAGCCGTGTGGGGTGCGGGGGAAGTGACGATCGGGGTCAACGTCCACATTGGCGACTGCACGACGATCACCGCGCACGCCTCGCAACCCGTCGCGGCGCAGCACGAGGATCCGGCGCGACCACTCGACTTCCGCTTCGGCGGCGTCGTCATCGAAGACCACGTCATCATCGGCTCGCACGTGACGATTTTGCCTGGCGTGCGCATCGGACGGCATGCGATGATCGGTGCGGGTTCGGTGGTGACAGCCGACGTTGCCGCCTCCACCCTCGTTGCAGGCGCCCCAGCGCGGTTGATTCGAGAACTCTCGTAGGTGGTTACCGTGCGCGCAGGACGGCGCAAAAAGGCCGGGTTGCGCAGCCTGCTGCGCAACCCGGTAGAGGGTATGATCTGCGGGCCGGCGGCTGCGCCGCGCCTAGGACGCCGCCGCCCAGCCACGCTGCGGTCGTCTACTTCGCCGGCAAGGCGAAGACGTAGAGGCCGTCCCCGTACTTCGTGTGGATCTGGAAGCTGCCGCCGGCGGCCACGGCGACGTACTGACGGCCGCTCAGCTCGTAGGTCATGGGAGCCGCGTTGACGCCCGCGTTCGTCTTGTACTGCCACAGCAACTTGCCGGTCTTGGAATCGAACGCGTCAAAGTTGCCGTTGCTCTCACCGACGAAAGTCACCCCGCCGGCCGTCGAGGCTGGGCCGCCGATCATCGGATAGTCCACCTTGTGGGTCCAGGCTATTTTCCCCGTATCCACGTTGATGGCGACGACCGAGCCGTCTTGCTTGGCGCCGGGCGCCAGCTGGAACGCACTCCCCAGCCACAGCGTCCCCTTCTGGTATGGAGCCGGGTGGGTGGAGTAGTTCATGGGCTGATTGAGAGTCGCGATGTACACGTAGTGCAGGTTCGGATCGTAGGACACCGGCGACCATTCATCGCCGCCATTGGCGCCCGGCAGCATGTACGTGCCCTTCGCCGTCGGGAGGGCAAACATGTTCTCTTGGGGATCGAAGGCCTCGGAGACGCGGATTTGTTTTCCGGTTGCGCGATCGAGGACGTAGAACCAGGCGGTCTTGCCTGCTTCGCCGACCGCAGGTACGGTGGCACCGTTCACCGTCGTATCGAAGAGCACGGGCGGTGCGACCGCGTCCAAGTCCCACACGTCGTGCGGGATTTCCTGATAGGCCCACTTCATCTGACCCGTGTTGACGTCCAGGGCGATGATGCTGTCGGTCCAGCGGTTGTCACCCGGCCGCTTGCTGCCATCGAGGTCGGGCGACGGGTTGCCGGTCGAGACAAAGAGCGTGCCGGTCGAGGTATCCAGCGCCGGGGTCATCCAGACCTCGCCGCCGCCGTGCTGCCAGGCGTCGGCATACTGTTTGGCGACCCGTTTCTCAGCGGCAATGTCGCGGTGGAGGTTGGCACCGTTCGGAGTCGTCGCGCTGAATGCGCCTTCCCACCCGGGTCCGACCGTATAGAAACGCCAGACCTGCTTGCCGGTGGCCGCATCGTACGCCGTGACCGAGCCGCGAATTCCGAACTCGCCTCCCGCACCGCCGACGATGACCATGTTGTTGTACACAAGCGGTGCCATCGTCAGGCTGTAGCCGGCCTTGTTGTCGCCGGCTTGCACCGTCCAGGCCACCTTGCCGTTGGACGCGTGAAGCGCGACCAGCTTGCCGTCGAGTTGGCCCAGGTACAACATGCCGTTGGCGTAGGCGACGCCCCGGTTGACGTTACCGCAGCAGAAAATCGTGGTTCCCAGCGTCGGATCGTAGCGCCACAACATCTTCCCGGTGCGGGCGTCAAGCGCAAACACGTGGTCGTTGGCGGTTGTGATGTACATGGTCGTTCCGACGACAATCGGCGTCGTCTCAAATGCCGCCACGATGCCGGTATGGAACACCCAGGCGGGTTTCAATTGGTGGACGTTGGTGGTTGTAATTTGCGTCAGGGGCGAATATCGCGTATTGCCATAATCGTGCCCGTACATCGACCAGTCTGCCGATGGGGCAGCCGGCATGGCTGCCTGCGTGGCGGAGGACGTGGTGGCCGTGCCCGTCCCGGGCCCTTGTTGGGATGAACAACCGGCGATGCCGACGAGCAGGAACGCCAAAAGCCAGGCTCTACCCTTTCTCAAACTCATATATCTCCTCCATCTCCCAAGGCGCGTCGTCGGGACGCAACAACGACGAGGGGGATAACTCGAAGACGAGTTTGCCGCCGTTTGAGGTTTGGCCTGTGCCGCCGGGGAGAAGGGGAGAAAACGTAAGCCAAGGACCGGGAAGTCCGTGGTGTGCGTGGCTTCTAGGGGGCTGGTCGGGGCGGGAATGGCGGGCAGAGCCCCGTAGTGGGGAGCGATGCATCCATGGCTACGGTTGGCGGGGTGCGTTACGGGTGCACTTGCGGCCTTGGCTTGTGCCGGATGGCTTGAACCCAGCTCGGCCGCGGCCGTCCCTGGGCAGGTCGAACAAGCGTGGTCCAGGGCTGACTCGGACCCGGCGATTGTGGGTCTGATCCGCCTTTACTATCGTTCAGGATACTGGTTGGAATGTTCAGCACGGTGTTCGGCCACGGACCGTGACTGGGGCGCCGACGCTCTGACTGCCACGCTCTTTTTTGCCTGGCGTCTGGGTGACGCTGCCGTCGTACCCTACCTGCGGGCTCTTGCGGCAGATGCACCGCGATACCAACCATGTCGTGTCTCCGAGACCTGCCGGCTGTGGAGCGATACCCCCTCCTGGGATGTCGTTGCCGCAGCCGAGGAGTACAAGGCGACGGACGATCCGGCGGATCTCGCAAAGGCCATCGCAAACTACGAGGCCGTCGTGCGCTCGCCGGTCTTCGGCGGCGGCGCCTGTCGGGAGATTCTCTACCAGCGTCCCGGAGGCGGGCACACATCGATCAAGACATTGGAAACCGCCTCAAACCTCGTCAAAGCCGGCCTCCTGCTCTATCGGGCGACCGGGGCGGTGCAGTACCTTGCGCAGGCTCGCAGCACGTATCGCGCCATCCGACGTTTGTTCTTCGATCCGCGCGCCGGTCTCTATACAAATTACATCGTCGACAATGGGCGCCGCTGCCGCCAACTTGAGCGCCGTTTCTTTGCGTCCACCAACGGCCTCATGATAGAAGACGGTCTTCTTCTCGCGCGCGCGACCGGTGAGCGCCGATATGCGCGCCAAGCGCTGCAGACCGCCCAGGCAATCGAGCGTTACTTGAGCGATCCAGCCGGCATCTACGAAAACCTCCAGGCCGAGAATGACATTGCCGAACCCCTCGTGGAGGCGATGGCCGATGAGGCGGCAAGAGGCGCGGGCTTTGCGCGCCGCTGGATTCTGCGCAACGCCCGGGCCGCGGCCTCGGCCTGCTCGGCATCGTATCTGTGTGACCGATTCTTCGGCGGCCCGCCCCCGCTGCCCGGCGCCCGCGTCACCGCATGGCAGACCAATGGCGCCCTGGCTTTATTCGTCGCAGCCCGATCCCTGGGCGCGGGCATTCAACCCGGTGCTGGCGGCTGGCATGCCCACCGCTTCGTGCCGCGCTCGGTGCGCGGCGTGCCGCTGCGGCTGCGCTTTACTGGGTCGGGCGTCGCGCTCATCGGGACGCTGGGGGAACGCTGCTGTCAGTATGGACACGCCCGCGTGGTGGTCGACGGTAGTCCGACCTTCGACGAGACCGGGATCTGGCAGAACAAATCGGCGTGCCGGTGTCGCCTGCCCTACTCCGTGCTGTTCGCGTGGACCTGGCCGCGCGTCGGACGTCACGAAGTGGACGTCGTGGCGGCGGACGACAACCCCGAGGAGGGAGGAACCTTCTTTCACCTGCGGGCGTACGAGGTACGGTTGGATCGCCGTCCGGTGTGGGCTGCGCCTCCGGCCTTACGTGACCGTATATAATTTCCAGCCGCGTTCCTGGGCCAGCTGCACGGCGAGCACGCCTGCGGGCACGAGCATGAATCCCGGCAGCAGGCTGCGGACGAGATCGGCGAGGACCGCCGCGGGATCGGAGCCCGTGCGGGCTGCACAGCCCGAGGCAAACTTCGCCAAGGCGTTGTGGCAGACCATGAATTTCCCGCCGCGCCGCAAGACTGCTTGCGCGCTCCAGTCCTGGTAGAGACCCTGCGGATCATTCGGCGAGGCTGCGGGATCGAGGTTGGACGTCGCATGGTAGTATACGTTGGTCGCGGCCAGGTCGAAGCGTGACCCAACGTCGTACGCCCGCCACGCCTCGTCGTTGAGAGCCAGCACGATCGTGGAACCCGAGAGCACGCCGAGGGTCACAAGCCGGCCCGGTGCGCCGCGCAGCGAGAAGTCATACGCGTTCATGGCAAATTGCATGTGCGCGAAGATCGCTGGAAACGCAGCGCCCTTTTGGACGATCACCGCCGCCGCCGAAAACACCTGTTTGTGAGGACGCGGGTCGTTCAAGACAGCCATCATGCCGTCATAATCGTACTCGGAGGGACTCAACACCGGAAAGAAACCGGCGGCCTGGCTTTCCGCCGCACGGCCGTGGGACGCGCATCCGGCCGCGCCGGCGGCCGCGGCGGCGAGCGTCCCGGCAAGGAATTGCCTGCGATCCAGACGCTGGTGGCGATTGTTGGTATTGGGGGTCATGGGCACCCCTTCCGGCCGACGCGTGCCAGGGCCTGCGCGAAGCGGCCCGCCGCCGGCGCGTGCATGCCCAAAAAGAGCGACGGCTCGACCAATTCCATCTCGAGCACGAGCGGGCGCCCAGCGTCGTCCGCGACGAGATCAACTCGCGCATACAGAGGTGACCCGGGCACCAGATGCAGCGCACGCCGCGCGACGTCGATCTCCTCCGGCGTCGCCTCACAGGGTGTCTCCCCCGCCAGTCCTGCGGGAGCCAGCACTTGGAACGGGGCCTTGCGCACCGCGTGCGAAAAATGACCGTCGAGAAAGACGAGCGCCCGTTCGCCGCGATCCCGAACTGAATCCACGTAGGGCTGCAGCATCGCGTCGCCTCTGTCGAGCAGCTGGCTTAGGTGTGCCTGTCCGGCCTCACTTCCGTCCACGACCTCAACGCCGTAGGTCGCAAGACCCACGACGGGTTTGACGACGGCCGCGGACCAGCCGCTCTCGGCGAGCAGCCGCCGCAGATCGACGCGTGTCCCCTGCGACAGCCAGCGCGTCGGCACGGTGGGAACGCCGTGCAGCTCCAGCTCCGCAAGGTACGTCTTACGTACGTTCCACCTGACGAGAGGCAGCGGATTAACGAGCGTCGTGACGGCAGCCACCGATTCGGCCCACGATAAAAAGACGTCCACGTCCAGATGGTAGTCCCACGTCGATCGCAGGACGCAGATCCCCGCCGTGTCCCACCGCACGCGTGTATCGTTCCACACGGCGACTGCGACGCTGAAGCCGCGCGCGCGCAGTTCGTTGGCCGCCAACGCGTCGTCGGGATCCAAGTCGGGCAGGCCGCCGTACGTAATGAAGGTGAAATCCGTCATTTTTTAGGCGAGCATCGCGCCGTCACCGGGTTCGCCGGCGCTCGCCAGCGGAACTGCAAAAAGAAGGAGGGCGGCGCCTGCCGTCCTCCGGGAACATACCGGCAACGGTCTGTTTTAGGATGCTCCGGCAGGTTGCGGTCGGCTCATGCCCGCCCATAGGAAGATGACGCCGGTCACCAGATGCAGCGCCACATCGGGGCCGCCAATGGGGATGATGTTGAACGGATTCTTCCAGAAGAGTCCGACGATTCCGATGATGATAAGAACAATGCCCAAGCCGCGCAGCGCCGGACCGGCCTGCGCCTCCGAGCGTGCTCCCATGAGAGCGACGATACCGATGAGGATGTGGACGATATTGTGAACGACGTTAATGTCGAAGATACCCAAGAGCGGCGTCGGCGCGATGCCTGCGGTGCCGCCCAAACCGGGTATGAAGCCGACGAGGCCAACGACTAGGTAGATGATGCCAAATAGAAGAGCCACGGTTCGTGCCATAGCAAGACCTCCTGAAGCGTGTGTTTTGTTATGCTACGGCGGGGTACCTTGTCAGGGTGAGCAGCTGTGTCCCGCCTGCCGTCCACCGACAAGATGGCAATACCACCCAGGGTCCACATTTCCCCCGCTGATGACAATGCCGACGCGCCGGCCACGGAAGGCATCCGCGTGCGACAACACCGCGGCGACGGCAACCGCTCCTGAAGGCTCGACGATGATCCTGGCGTGCTCGAACAGGTCGCGCACGGCGCTGCGTACCTCCTCGTCCGGGGCCGTTACAACGCCGTTGGCCAAACGCTGGACGATGGGCCACGGGAGCCGGCCTGGTTGCGTGCTGCGCAGACCGTCGCAGATGGTTTGCGGTGGGGGTATGGTGAGGCGGCTTCCTCGGGCTAGGGAAAGTTGCCAGTCATTACCCGTTGCGGGCTCGGCTCCCAGGATGGCGATGCCGGGTTGGAGGTGACGGGCGGCGACGGCGCATCCGGCAAGCAGCCCGCCGCCGCCCAGGGGAACGACCAGCGCATCCAGCTCGCCGGCCTGCGTGCACAGCTCTAGGCCGGTGGTTCCTTGACCGGCCATCACCTGGTAGTCGTCGTAGGGTGGTACGAGGAGTGCTCCGCTCTCCTCGACGAGCCGGGCGGCTATCGCCTCCCGGTCGTCGGCTTCGCGGTCATAATCGACGATGCGCGCCCCTAGCGCAAGGGTGGCGTCGCGCTTGGCGGCAGGCGCATCGCGCGGCATGACGATCGTCGCGGGAATGCCCAACAGACGTGCCGCCAGAGCCACGCCCTGCGCGTGGTTTCCCGACGAAAAGGCAACGACGCCCCGCCGACGCTCGCGCGGGCTCATCTGCGCGAGGCGGTTGTAGGCTCCGCGGAATTTGAAGGCGCCGATGCGTTGCAGGTTTTCGCACTTGAGGAAAATGCTTGCCCCGCAACGCCGGTCGAACTCTGCGACGCGGACGACAGGCGTCCGCACCGCCACCCCATCCAGCCGGCGCGCGGCGGCCAGGACATCTTCGGCACGCAGACCATCCCCGACACTGTTCGCCACGAGGGTAAGTTGGAAAAAGACCAGAAAGCGCCTCTTTCCGTGTGGCGGCCCCTTCCGGCCGCCGGAGTTCGCGTGCCGTGAAAATCGTCGTTACCGTCAAACACGTGCCCGACACCAATGCCGAGAAGGTGCTGGATCCGCAGACCAAACGGCTCAACCGCAGCGCGGTCGAGAACGTCCTCAATCCCTTCGACGAGTATGCGATCGAGGAGGCCTTGCGCCTGCGCGACGCCTCGCCGGACACAACCCGGGTGACGATTGCATCCATCGCCCCACGTTCCGGCTTGGAGATCCTTCGCAAAGCGCTCGCGATGGGCGCCGACGACGCCGTCTTGCTGTCCGACGACGCCATCGCCGGCAGCGACACGATGGCCACCGCCTATCTCTTGGCGCTGCTCCTGCGACACATCGGATGTGATCTCGTGCTCTCCGGCACGCAGAGCACGGACGCCCTCAACGGCATCGTCCCGGCGGCGCTGGCGGAGCTTTTGGGCGTACCATGTCTGACGTTTGCTAAGAAACTCATGGTGGAAGGCAATAGCGTCGAAATCCAGCGCGAGACCGAAGACGGCTATGCACGGGTGCGCGCGCCGATGCCGGCGCTGGTTTCCGTCACTAAGGGCATCAACGAGCCGCGCTATCCGACCCTTAAGGGCATCATGGGGGCAAAGAAGAAGGAGATACGCACGCTCAGTCTGACTGACATCGGCGCCGATCCCACACGCGTTGGAGCCGCCGGCAGCAAGACGGTTGTGGAGTCCTTCGCCGCCGCCGGCGCGCGTGCCAAAGGGACTGTCATCACGGCAACGGACCCGCGCGAGGGAGCACGCCGCATCTTTGATTTTCTGATTGAAAGGAAGGCGCTGTGAGCGCCGGTCTGCACGCAGTGCGCGGGAGCGCCGGGTGAGATGGCGGACGTGAAGGCGGTCCTCGCGTGGGTGGAACACGACGCTGGGCGCGTGCGACGCAACGGTTTGGAAATGGCCACCAAGGCCGCCGACCTGGGCCGGGCGTTGCAGGTACCCGGTGCTGTGGTGGTGCTGGGACCCCACGCGGAGCAGGCGGCGAACGTCCTGGCCACAACGCCGGTCGACATCATCTACAGCGGACCCGATGTTCCCGTGGATCGTTTTCTGGGTGATCCGGCCGTAGATGCTCTAGCCGCCATTGTGGAGGAGAACGGACCGGCGCTTGTCCTTCTCCCCTCCTCGAACGCGGGCCGGGATCTGGCCGGCCGCCTCGGGGCTCGGCTCGGCGCGGGCGTCGCCACCGAGGCGACTGACATCATTGTTCGCGACGGCGAGATCGTCGTCCAGTCGCCGAAGTTTGGAGGTTCGGTGACGGTCAGTATCACCTTTTCGGGGTCAGGCACCAAGATCATCGTCTGCCGGGCAAACAGTTTTGTCGCCCGTCACGAACCCGGCCGGGGCGAGATTGTCACACGTGGTCCCGTGCCCGCAGCGGCCTACCCGGCGCGCATCGAGGAGACCGTAGCAGCGGAGGCCGGCCGTCAGAGTGTCGAGGAGGCCCGCATCGTTGTCTCGGGTGGACGCGGCTTAGGCGGCCCGGAGCATTTTGACATCATCCAGGATCTCGCGGATGCCCTGGGCGGCGCGGTGGGTGCGTCTCGGGCGGCTGTCGACGCCGGCTGGATATCCCATGCCCACCAGGTGGGCCAGACCGGAAAGACGGTCAGCCCTCAAGTCTACATCGCGTGCGGGATTTCGGGCGCCATTCAGCACAAGGTCGGGATGCGCGGGGCGGGCACGATCATCGCCATTAACAAAGACCCCAATGCGCCGATCTTCGAATTTTGCGATTTCGGCGTCGTCGGAGACCTCTTTGCCATCGTCCCCGAGCTGACGAAATTGGTGCGGGAACGCAAGGCAACGTCCTAGACGTTCTCGTAGAAGAGGGCAGGAATGCAGCCGGCCGTGGGCCGCAGGGGAAGAACATGAGGATGCCTCGCCACGTCATCGTCCTTGCCGTGACGTTCGGGCTGGCGCTGGCGGCAGCCGGCGTGCCGCCGTCGCAGGTTGCGGCACGGCCTCACGCGCCCGCCCCCAGCCCGTCTCCCAGCGAATCGCCGACCCCGACGCCTGAGGAGCGCATCGCGACCCTTACCCAAACGGTGCGCGACAATCCCAACGACGGTCAGGCACAGGCCGAACTGGGCGAGCTTTTGGTCGAAACCGGTAAGCCAAGCGACGGGCGGGATCACCTGGAGCAAGCCGTGCGCCTGGGTGTCCAGGAGGCTCAGGTGTGGTATTTCATCGGTGTCGCCGACGGCGAATTGGGCGACCCTCAAGATAGCCTAACCTCCTTCGAGAAAGCCGAATTGTTGGATCCGGCAAACCCGGCCGTCCTGACGAGCCTGGTCGGTGCCTACCTTCAGGCTGGGCGCATCGACGATGCATTGCGGATCGCCAACCGGGCGGTCATGCTGCATCCCAAGGAAGCCTTTGCCTACGAGCAGCTGGGCTTGGTTCAGCTCAATCAGGGTCGGCTGACCGAGGGACGCGCCAGCCTCCAGAAGGCGCTGAGCATCGATCCCAAAGACACGCGTGCCAAGCTGCTCCTGGCTCGCTCGTATCTGGCGGACAAAGTGCCGCAGCCCGACAAGGCGCTTGACATCTACAATGCGATTTTGGCTGACGACCCCAAGAATACGGACGCTCTCTCGGGCAAGGCGGATGCGTTGGCGGCAAAAAACGACGTGGCCGACGCCGTCGCGGCTCTCCAACAGGTGGCAAAACTCGAGCCGACGAGCGTCGAGCCCGAGGATAACATCGCGGAACTCTACCTGCAGAAGAACATGCTGCCCCAGGCCCGGGCCGCATTCGCACAGGCGATCAAAGACTTCCCCAAGCAGGCCGAGCCGTGGGCGCTGGAAGCCGAATACGATGCACGAAACAAAAATTACGCATTGGCGGAGAAGGAATTTGAATCCGCACTTGCCCTGGATCCCAAGAACGCCAATCTGCTCTTCGATTACGGCCAGTTGGAGCTGATCGTCCTCAAGCACAACGCCAAGGCTGAGAATGCTTTCTCCAAGCTGGTTGCCCTGCAGCCGGGCAACGCTCAGGCGCTGTTCTGGCTGGGTCAGACGTACGCCGCCGAGAAAAAGTGGGCGCAAGCACGCGACGAGTACCAGGCATCCTTTCAATTCCTGCACACCTACCCGAGTCTCTTCAACCTCGGGCTGGCGTACTTCAATTTGCGGGATTACCAGCGTGCGCGAGAAGTCTTTGAGGCGTTGGCGCAGCACCAAGACAAGGCTCATCCGGATCCCCAACTGTGGTTCCTCTTGGGCGAAACATATCGGCACCTGGGCGACAAACAGGCTGCCGCGGCCGCCTACCGCCGCTACTTGGCATACGTCCCCAAGGGGGACGGTGCGGCCAAAGCCCGGGCCTACATCAAGGAACTGACCGCCGGATCGTAAGTCCGGCTTGCGCGATCGCAGGCCGGCACGCGAAAGTGATGGGGGAGGGGCTTTGCCTGTCGCGTCGCACGCCGCACCCAGATGTGGCCCTAAGCCGGCCTCGCAAGCCAGCGCGCAGCTTCCTCGGTCATGCGCCGGACCTGATCCTGTCGCAGCAGAGGTGGCGGGGGCGGCTGCGTGGGCACGCAGAACGCTTTTGCCAGAGCGGCCCCGGCGGCGCGCATGTTTGCCAGCGAATACCCGCCTTCCAAGACAAAGACAAGCGCCGCCTTGCCCTCCTGCGCGGTCGCGGCAAAGAGGGAAAAGAGCGCCGGCAGCGCCGGCGGGCCGACGGGCAAACCCGCGATCGGATCGCCGGCCAGAAAATCAAAACCGGCCGAGACAAGAATCACCGCAGGCCGCAGGCGCCGCACCGCTGCCGACAGCAGCGTCTGCCAGACGCCCACAAAGGTCTCGCCATCCGTCTGGTGCGTCAGCGGGATGTCGAGGATGAAACCGCCGGCCTCAACGTGCGATTCACCGAACGCTCCGGTCCCCGGGTACGCCGGATAGGCGTGCGTCGAGATGAACCCGATGCCGTCTGTGCCCGCCTCGAGTTGCCGTTCAACCCAAGCTTGGGTGCCGTTGCCATGATGGTAGTCACAATCGGCAATGAGGATCGGCCCCCGCTCGCGCCGCGCCCAGGCGCCGGCGACGGCGACATTGTTGATGAGACAGAAGCCCATGCCGCGCGATGGTTCTGCGTGGTGCCCGGGGGGACGGCAGACGGCCAGCGTCGGCATCGCCGGGGTCGCCTCGCGTGCCGCAGCCAGGGCGTTGCCGGCTGCGGCAAGCGCCGCGTCGAAGCTGTCACGGCAGACGACGGTGTCGCCGGTTGGCAAATCCTCGACCGCGCCGGGCGGCAGCCGCCGGCAGACCTCGCGCACAAGCTCCACGTAGTGGCGGCTATGGACCGGATACGTATCCTCGATCCGTAGGGCCGCAGCTCGAGAGAAGTTCGATGCGGGAATGCCGCCGGCTTCGAGTCCCTGGACAAATGCCTCGACCCGCTCGTAGCGCTCGGGATGACCCGGGCCTGTGTGATGGCGGCGGCAGGCCGGATCAAAGAAAACTTTGAGGATGGTACGCCTCCGATCGGTATCCGGCGGGTTTGCGATGCATCACCCCAGACCCTGGAAAGCGCGACGGCGATGCCGGTCCGAAGCAACCACTCGATCGGATTGTGCCGGCGTCGCCGGGTGCTGCGCCGCAGATGTGGTGACAACCGCTAGGGACGGTGAATGGACGCCCCGATCAGCTCGCTCTCGTGCTCGGAAACCGAGCCGACGATCGTCAAGTTCAGGCCACCGCTGTTCCACGAGACAACGGTTTGACCCTCGACGTCTGCGCTCTGCCCGTCCGCGTGAGCGATCTGCACGAGACGGGTCGTCGCCCCGCGAAACGCGGGAAGCCTCCCCGTGGCATTTTCGAAGAGGGAAAAAGTCCGCAACCCGTCTCCGTACACGAGTTGGACGGTCTTGATGCCGTTGTGCGTCGCAATGCTGCCGCTCTGCAGGACGAATCCCTCGGGCAGGTACTTGGGGACGACGACCGTAAAGCCGGCAAGCCGGCCCAGCTGTGCCGGGTCGGACAAGGGGATGGCGTCGTCGGTGCGGCGGACGAGTCTCTCGCCGCGCGGCACGTCGAGGCTGAAAAGTTTCGGAGGAAAGCTCACGCCGATGCGCACCGTATCGAAGCCGGATTCGGTTGCCACGGATCCCTCGGCGTTGTAATTCTCCCGGCGCAGGATGAGATGCGTCGCCTTGTCGAGCCAAACGCGCTGGATGAGCCGGCCGGTGTAACGCGAGACGAGGGAAAGCGAGATCGCCAGCCGGCCTGCGATGGGGGTCGCCGGCCCCAGGTCGACCGCGTAATTGCGCAGCACCTGGTCGACGTTGACGGGCTGCGCCACGCCCGGGGCGGCACGGTACCAATCGTAGCTGATGACCTCGCGGCCGTGCGGCTCGTAGGCATAGGTCTGTTGCTCGTTGCTGACGATGAGACGCCCATAGGCGTCAGCCGGCGCCATGTACCAGATGCGCCACAGGCTGGGCGCCTTGTGTTCGACACGCGCGACCGCCGACATGGCATGCTCCTGGCCGTAGACGATTGTCGTCACCGTGCCGTAGTAGGAAACGCGATCATCCGCGTTGACGGCATCGCGATAGAGGCGTTGTGCTGCGTCCGGTGCAGCCCTGGCTGGGACGCCGCCCGCGATGGCCAGGCTTGCGAGGACGGCGACAAGCACGAAACGCCCGCTGCGCAGAGGGATACGGGAGCAGCGGGATGTGCGGGATCGCGCCGGCGGCGGGGCCGGCGAAGCGTAATTAGGGTTGGGTTGCATCGGCCGTCTCGGTGCCACCCGAGGTCAGCACGTAGGCGCTCCACGTGCGGTCGCCGGACTGCAGCGACATCGTGTGCACGACGTGTTGACGCACGAAGTAATCGGCCGTCAGGGGAGCCGTGGTCTGCTCGGGATGCGCGTGTGTGAGAATGCTGGCCGCGACGACGACCACCGCGGCAGTTGGAGCCCACACGACGGGCCGCAGCAGTGTCCGCAGCAGGTCGGCCGCCCATGCACGACGCTCACGACGGGTTGCTTCGCGCACGCCGGCGATGACTGCAGGCGGGAGTTCGAGCGGCGGCGCGAAGGCCATGCGCAACGTCTCGCGGAGGTCGTTGGCTGCGGCAAGTTCCTCCCGGCAGGGCGCGCACGTCCCCAGGTGCGAGAACACCAAGGCATCGGTGGCGGCGTCCAGCTCGCGGTGCTGGTACGCGGTCAGAAGTTCACGTATCTTTCGACAGCTCATGGCAATCAGATTCAGGATGCTGTAGTCGCTTGCTCTCCCGTTCTTCATAACGCACGGCTACGGGGGTTCGTTCCGCAGGGCGGTCACAAAACGAGATTGCCACTTTTGTCCCGTGGCGCGGCACGTCAGACCCCATAGCCTTGCTGCTTCTCCCGTTCGCGCTGCCTCGGGATCAGCTTGCGTAGTTGGACCCGTGCTCGATGCAGGCGCGAACGAACGGTGCCGATGGAGCATGCCATGATGTCGGCAATCTCCTGGTACGAGCGATCTTCAACGTCCGCCAGCAGGACGACCGCCCGCTGGTCGGGGGTGAGCTGCGCAAGAGCCCGTGCTACGGCCGAGGAGAGCTGCCGATCGTGGATCTCGGCGATTGGATCGTGCTCGAGCTGCTCACGCGGCAGATCGTGGGCCATGTTGTCGTCAGGCAATTCCTGGAGGAAGACTCCCTTGCGCTTGCGCAGCTCGTCGCGGTGGAGGTTGGTGACGATCCTGTAGATCCAGGAGAGAAAAGACGTGCCGGGCTGGAACGACCGCCAGGCGCGGTACACACGGATGAAGGCCTCTTGCGTAAGATCGCGGGCGTCGGCTTCGTTGCCCGTCAAACGGTAGGCGTAGTTGTAGGTCTGGCGCCCATAGGCGGCCATGACATGCTCCAAAAATGCGTTTTGGTCATGCAAGGGCATCTCATCGCCGCGCTGTGATCGGACATTCACCGCCGGGCAGTTCAGCAGTCTGCCAGAGTGCGCCTTGTGACCCGGGCTCGGCAGGCCGGATGGCGCCCTAGACGGCGCGTGCGCTCTGGGTTTCGGATACCGGCCGGGCGGCGGAGGCCGGCACTCCCGTCGCCAGGGGAATGATGCGGCTCTCTCGGCGCCGCAGCGTCAGCGCGATGGGAATCGCGCAGGCCAGCATAACGGCGCTCACGACGAACGTGTCCTCATAGGAGAGGACGGTCGCGGCGTTTTGGAGTTCGCGCTGCAGCAAGGCCAGGCCGGCGCCGGGTGCGAGCCGGTGGTCAAAGGCCCACTGCGACAGCTCCGCCAGGCGCTGCTGGACGACCGGCTGGTACGGCGTGACGTGCGCGGCAAGGTCGGTCAAGCGCGCCTGGGTGCGAATCGTCGTATAGGCGGTGGCTGCTGCGATGCCGATGCTGCCGCCGACCTGCCAGACGGTATTAATGATGCCGGAAGCGCGGCCGCCCAGGCTGCGCGGCACATTCCACAGGGCCGCACTCGTCAGCGGTGTGAAGAGAAGACCCAGTCCCAGCGACCGCCACAGCGCGGTCCAGGCCAAGAGCGAGAAACTCCATTGGGCGCTCAACGTGCGGAAGGCAAAGGATGCCGCCGTTGCGAGGAAGAGCCCTGCGGCGACGAATGCGCGCGGCCCGAGACGATCCGACAAGAATCCGGCGACGGGCATGGCAAACGCCATGGCCAACCCGGCGGGCAGCAAGACGGCACCGGACTGCAGGGCGGTGTAGCCGAGCTGATCTTGTACGAAGACGGGAATGAGGACAATCCCCATGTAGTAGCCGGAGGCCAGGATCGCGCGCAGCGCAACGGCGGCGGAGAAATTCCAATCCGCAAAAAGGCGCAATTCGATGAGCGGGCTGTGGCTTTTCATCTCCCACGGGATGAAGACCGCCATGAGCGCAGCTGCGCCGGCGAAGCAGCCGAGAATGACGGGCGCGTCCCAGCCGTCCGTGTTGCCCTGGCTGAGCGCATACAGGAAGAGCAAAAGCGACAGCGTCAGACAGGCGAAGCCGAAACCGTCAAAGGGGCGCCGCTGCCGGGCCGTGTCGTCAGGGAGAAAGAGATAACCGAGCACGAGCCCGGCAACGCCGAAGGGGAGACCTATGAGGAAAATGAGGCGCCAATCAACCACGTCGATGAGGTACCCGCCGACGTAGGGGCCGAGTGCGGGCGCCAAGACCATCCCCAGACCCCATACGCCGAGAGCCCAGCCGAGCATGTGGACCGGAAAGGCCTGCATGATGATTGCCATCGAGGTTGCCGACAGAAAACCGCCGCCGGCGGCCTGCAGCATGCGGAAGGCGATGAGCGCGAGGGGGCTCCACGCGAACGCAGCCAGGATCGACGCCGTGCTGAAGACCATCAGCCCGCACAGGTACATGCGCTTGCGTCCGAACGTGTCGGCAAGCCAGCCTGCCGTCGGCATCGAGACGGCATAGCCGAGCATGTAGCCGGTAATGACCCAGCTCATCGTGTCGAGATCCGAGCCGAACGACGCAACAAGATTGGGCAGCGCAACCGTCGCGATGCTGGAGTTGAGCGGGCCGAGGAAATTGCCCACCATGACGATGCCAAGCAAAAGCCACGGGTTAGGTGGTCGCATGCTTCTCCCGCTCGCGGAGCCGGGCTTCGATGTACGCGCAGTCGTGTGCCAGCTGGGCCGCGCTGCGCCCGGCACGCGTCAGCTCGCGCTGCAGGTGCCGGATACGGGCGCGGACGCGTTCCAGGTCGGCCCGCGCCTCGCGCGCCAAGCTGCGCAGGTCTGCCAATGCCAAGTGCCGACGGCCCTGGTCGTCCACGTAGGCGCGATAGCGCAGCACCTTGCGAATCGTCGCCAGGGAGAAACCCAGGGCTTGCATCGAGCGGATGCGGCTGAGGGTCTCGACAGCGTCCGGCGTGAACAGCCGGTGACCGCCCGCGGAGCGCAACGCCGTGAGGAGCCCGAGCTCCTCGTAATAGCGCAGCGTGCGACCCGTGAGGCCGGTCAGACGGCTGAGCTTGGCTACGGTCAGCAGGGGTGGCGGGACGACCGGCATGTCCAGAAGTTTACGTAAACGTTAAGTATTTACCTTCACATTTACCTTTTCACACCAAAAGCCCGTGCAACGCCGCCGTGCGGAAAGCCGAAGGTTAGAGCGTCGCGCCCAGTCGGGCCAAAAAAGGAGCCAGGTCTTCGGCGTCGACCTCACGACCCGGATATGGCGTCGTCTCTTGCGGGCGGTGGAAGTCCGTGCCGGCCGTCAGGACGAGATTGAGAGCACGAGCCTTTTCCTTGAGCCGGGCGGCGTCAACGGCATCGTGACGTGACGAGTACACCTCGACACCTTGCAACCCTGCGGCCACAAGCTCCTCAAGCACGTCTTCGGCGCGGTTGCGCGTCGGGTGTGCCAAGACGGAGACGCCGCCGCAGGCATTGATGGCCGCGATGGCCCGCTCCGGTGCCAGCGTCGTCGAGGGAATGAATGCCGGGCGATGCGATCCGATGTAGCGTTCAAAAGCGTCGCCGCGGTCGCGGACGACGCCTCGCTGGACGAGGGCGTCCGCGATGTGAGGCCGGCCGATCATGCCGGCCGGGGCACGTGCCTCAACCTCTTCCATCGTCAGCTCGACGCCCAGGGCGTTGAGCCGTTCGACGATCCGGCGTGCCCGCGTGCGACGGAGCCCGGCCCGATCCAGTAAGACGTCGCCCAGCGCCCGAGGATCGCGTGGTATGCCGTACCCCAGGATGTGGATCTCCCGATCCGCCCCGAACGTGCTGACCTCGACTCCCGTGATGAGGCGCGTGCCGAACGGTGCCGCGAGGTCGCCATGCTTCGCGTAGAAGGCCAGCGTGTCGTGATCGGTGACCGAAAAGTAGTCCAGACCGGCCTTGGCAACGGCGCTCATGAGGTCGCTCGGCGTCAACGCACCGTCGGACAGAGTTGTGTGCATGTGCAGGTCGACCCGAAGCACAGACCGTCGCGCCACCGTCGACTTTAGCCTCCGCGCTCGGTGAGGTCGACGATGCTGCGCAGCAGGACGGCTGTCGTCACGGGCCCGACGCCCCCCGGGACGGGCGTCATGACTCCGGCAACGGCCGCCACGGCGTCGAAATCCACATCTCCCACGAACCGCCCGTCAACCCAGTTTGTCCCGACGTCGATGACGGTTGCCCCCGGCCGGACCATGGCCGAACCGACAAAGCGCGGCCGCCCCACCGCCGCGACGACGATCTCCGCCTCGCGAACGACGGCCTCCAGATTGCGCGTATGCGAGTGGCAGATCGTCACCGTTGCATTGGCCGCCGTCAGCAGCAAAGCAACCGGCCGTCCTACGACCGCCGAGCGGCCGACAACCGCCGCGCGCGCACCGTCCAAGGCCGGAACCTGCGGTTGATGAAGCAGCTCCATGACCGCCGCGGCCGTCGCGGGAACGCAAAAACTCTCGCCCGCCATGAGCAGGCCCTGATTGTACGGGTGGGCGCCGTCGACGTCTTTGCGCGGATCAATCTCCTCGCTGATGCGCGCTGCGTCGAGACCCGGCGGCAACGGCCGCTGGACGAGGATCGCGTGGACGGCCGGATCATCGACGGCGGCTGCAACCGCGGCGACAAGGTCGGCCGTGGAGGCCTTGGCCGAAACGATGCGCACGTCGATTGCAATCCCAAGGTCCGCGGCCTGGCGGGCGATCTGTTGGGTATACAAACGCCCCGGTTCGTCGTTTTCCATGAGGACCACGGCGCAGCGCGGCTGTACGCCGCGCCGGCGCAACGTGTCAACCCGTTCGCGCACCGCTGACCGGATGGCGGCGGCTACCGGCCGGCCGTCGAGGATGATGGCCTGGCTCACGACGCCGGCGCCTGGGGGGCGGGCGAGACTTTGCTCGCAACGACCTCGGTGAGGATGTCAACATGGGCCACGATCGCGCTCGCCTCGCTCAGACTGCGGCGGGCAAGCTCGCGATCCTGAAGAGCCCGAGCATTGATTTCCACGTTGAGCAGTGCGCCATGGGCTGCCGCGGAGGCGAAGAGCGCCGCACAACCGACGTCGCTGGCCGCACTCGGGACTCCGATGTCGGCCAGCGTCAGTGCCAAGTCGCAAACCGATTGGGCATGTGCAATGATCTGGCGCGGCGGCGCAATGGCTTCCTGCAGGGCGGACTCAAGCGCCGCCCGCCGCGCGGCCTTCTCCTCATCAGACCCTCGCGGAAGCCGGTACGCACGGCTGACGAGGTCAAAGGCAGCCGCATCGCGTTCCACGAGATCGAGAAAGGCACGCCGCAACGAGTCGGCCGCTGTCTCAACCTCCCGGCACTGTGCGGCCACGCCTGCATGTTTGGGTGACTGAGCGGTTAGGCGTGCGACCATGCACACGAGGCTGGCCCCCACCGCCCCGACGGCTGCGCTGGCACTGCCGCCGCCGGGCGTCGGATCGGCGGAGGCCAGCCGCTGTGTGAATGCGTCGAAGTGTAGTCCGGTCAGCGGCACACGTCTCCTCCGAGGGACGGCACAAGCGTCACCACCCGGCGCTTGGCCCGGACCTGCGATCTGTCCTTGTGACGCCGCCCCGGAACGTGCCCGCCTGCGGCCGCTTGGCCAACGCGAACGTCGCAGGTGCGGTACAGCGCGGCCAGGATTTAGGCTGCCACCCTTAAGAAGTCGCACGGTCACTGCGCTTTCCGGGAGGACTGCTTTTGTCGACCCCCGTTCGTGATCAAGCTGTGGCAGATGTCAAAGACCCAGCGCTGGCTCCGGCTGGCCGCAGGCGTGTAGCCTGGGCGGCCGAGAGCATGCCCGTCCTGAGTGCCATCGCCGAGCGCTTTGCCCGCCAGAGACCGCTGCAGGGTCTGCGTATCGGCGCCTGTCTGCACGTCACAACTGAAACGGCCAACCTTATGCTCGCCCTGGCGGCGGGAGGCGCCGAGGTGTGGCTGTGCGCGAGCAACCCGCTCTCGACGCAGGACGACGTCGCCGCCCACCTCGCCCTCGATCACAGGATGCACGTTTTTGCCGTCAAGGGCGAGGACAATGCGCGCTACTACCGCCACATCGAGGCGGTCGTAGCCGCCGGCCCGCACCTGACGATGGACGACGGCTGTGATTTGGTCACGATTCTCACGACGAAGGCCCCCCAGGCCGCAGCCAGCGTCCTGGGCGGCACCGAGGAGACGACAACCGGCGTCATTCGTCTGCGCAGCATGGAGCGCGACGGCCTCTTGCGTTTTCCCATCATCGCCGTCAACGACGCCCTCACCAAGCACCTCTTCGATAACCGCTACGGGACGGGACAGTCGACGCTGGACGGCATCATCCGGGCAACCAACGTCCTGCTGGCTGGTAAGACCATCGTTGTGGCCGGTTACGGCTGGTGCGGCCGAGGCATCGCCCAACGGGCGCGCGGCATGGGTGCCCACGTCATCGTCACCGAGATCGATCCGGTCAAGGCCCTGGAAGCCGTCATGGACGGGTACCAGGTCATGCCAATGGAGGAGGCGGCCGCGCGGGGCGACATCTTCATCACGGTCACCGGCAATACGGGCGTTCTCCGGGAGGAGCACTTTGCGGTCATGAAGAGCGGCGCCATCGTCGCCAACAGCGGTCACTTCAACGTCGAGATCGACCTGCCGGCCTTGGCTCGGCTTGCCGAGGGCGACGTGATGCGGCCGCGCGAGTTCGTCGAACAGTACCGCCTGGGAGACGGACGCACAATCAACGTTTTGGGCGAAGGTCGCCTCATCAACTTGGCCGCGGCGGAGGGTCACCCGGCCGCGGTCATGGACATGTCGTTTGCCAACCAAGCCCTGGCGCTGGAGCATCTGGCCACTCACCGGGGCGCGCTGCCCCCGGGCGTCCACCCGGTGCCGCAGGCTATCGACGCCGAGGTTGCGCGCCTGAAACTGGCCGCCATGGGGGTGCGCATTGACCGGCTGACTTTGGAGCAGGAGCGATATCTCTCGTCATGGTCGGAGGGAACGTAAGGGCGATGGCTCGCATGCGCAAGCTGTTCACATCCGAGAGCGTCACGGAGGGGCACCCCGACAAAGTCGCGGACCAGATTTCCGACGCGATTTTGGACGCCATTTTGGCGCGCGACCCCGACGGTCGGGTTGCGGTTGAAACCTTCGTTATTACGGGGCAAGTGCACATCGCGGGCGAGGTCAGCACAACCTGCTACGTTGACATACCGCGTATCGTGCGCCAGGTGTTGCGCGACATCGGGTACACGCGTGCCAAGTACGGCTTCGATGCCGACACGTGCGGGATCTCGGTCTCGATCGACGAACAGTCGCCGGACATCGCGCTCGGCGTCGACAAGTCGCTGGAGGCCAAGGAGGGCGACGTCCCGGCCGCCCGCGGCGCGGACACGCTAGGGGCGGGGGATCAAGGCATGATGTTCGGCTTTGCGTGCCGCGAAACCAAGGAGTTGATGCCCCTGCCGATCGTCTTGGCGCACCGGCTGACGCGGACGCTGGCTGCAGCGCGCAAAAACCGCGTCATCGATTACCTTCGGCCGGACGGCAAGGCACAGGTGACAGTTGAGTACGACGGATACAAGCCGGTGCGCGTGGATGCCGTCGTGGTCTCGGCGCAACACGCCGACGGCTACCCGATTGACGTCATTCGGGAGAACATCATCCACCACGTCATCGACACGGCGATCGACGGTCACATCCGGGATGCGCAGACGAGAATTTTCGTCAACCCGACCGGCCGCTTCGTCATCGGCGGCCCGCTTGGCGATGCCGGGCTGACCGGGCGCAAGATCATCGCCGATACGTACGGCGGGATGGCGCGTCACGGCGGCGGGGCTTTCTCCGGTAAGGATCCCACCAAGGTCGACCGCTCGGGCGCGTACGCCGCGCGTTACGTCGCCAAGAACGTCGTTGCATCTGGCCTGGCCGACCGGTGCGAGATTCAGATCGCGTATGCCATCGGTGTCGCCAAGCCGGTTGCGGTGTACGTCGAGTGCTTCGGTACCAACCGCATCGAAGAAGAGCGGATCGCCGAGCTGATCGACGCTCACTTCGATCTCCGTCCGGGGGCCATCATCGAGAAGTTTCAATTGCTCCGGCCCCTCTATCGCCAGGTGGCCACCTACGGTCACTTTGGCCGGCCCGATCTGGACCTGCCGTGGGAAAAACTCGATATGGCGCTGGCGTTGCGGGAGGCGGCCGGCATCACGATCGACGAGGAGAGATTCCCGCAGCCCATCTGCTCGTAGGCCGCCCGTGACGGGCGTGCAACGCTTTCTGTCTGCCTGCGCGCGCCATCCGGTCGACCGCACGCCGGTCTGGCTGATGCGCCAGGCGGGCCGCTACCTGCCCGAGTACCGGGCCGTGCGCGAGCGGGTAGATTTTTGGACGTTGTGCACGACGCCCGACCTGGCGGTTGAAGTCTCCCTGCAACCGGTTGAGCGTTTCGGCACCGATGCCTGCATCGTCTTCAGCGACATCCTGGTCGTCGTCGCGGCCATGGGCGCGAAGGTTGCCTTTACCGAAGAGGGACCGCGCCTTGAGGATCCGGTACGCACCGCGCGTGACGTCAAGCGACTGCGGACCTTCGATCCGGCATCCGATACAGGCTTCGTCCTCGAGACGTTGAGCCGGCTGCGCCGCGAGCTGGGTGAGCGGGCGGCGCTCATTGGTTTCTGCGGTGGTCCGCTCACGCTTGCCGCATACCTCACCGAAGGCGGCGGATCCAAAAACTTTCTTAGACTAAAAGACCTTCTCTACCGGTCGCCCGAGACGGCGCACGAGCTTTTGGCGACGTTGGCGGATGCCTGCGCGGCGTACGCGGCATCTCAGGTTCGGGCCGGGGCGCACGCGGTGCAGATTTTCGACACGTGGGCCGGCGAATTGACACCGCAGGCGTACGAGGAGTTCGCGTTGCCCTACCAGAGGAGGATTGTGAACACCGTCCGCCGGGCTGGGGCACCGGTCATTGTGTACGTCAATGGCTGCGCCGGCATCCTCGAGTTGATGGCGCGCAGCGGAGCCGACGTCCTCAGCGTGGATTGGCGGATCGACCTGTCGGCGGCACGGGCGCGGCTTGGATCCGGCGTGGGCTTGCAGGGGAACGTGGACCCGGCCATCTTGACGACGACGGTCGAGGCGGTGCGCAATGCCGCTGCGGCCGCTCTTCGGGCGGCCGGACCGCTGGGCCACATCTTGAATCTGGGGCACGGGGTGCTTCCCCAAACGCCGCCCGAATGCGTCCGTGCGTTTGTCGAATCGGCGCAAAGTCCGAGTCTTTTGGCCAACGAAGGGTAGGCGCCATGCAGTCCACTATGCGAGAGCCGGTTGTTCCCACGGGTGTCGTCCTCACCCAGGTCGGAGGACCGGACGACCTGGCCTCGGTGCGGCCCTATCTGCAAAGTTTCTTCTCCGACCCGGACCTGATCCGTCTGCCCGGCTGGATGAAACCGTTCCAGGGTGTCTTCGCGTGGGGCATTGCAGCCTGGCGCGCTCCCTACAGCCGGTCGCTCTACGCCTCGATCGGAGGCGGATCTCCCATTCGCGCACAAACCGAGGCCCAGGCCAAAGCCCTGCGCTGGGAATTGCGCCGCCGCGGGATGGACCTGCCCGTCCTCGTCGCGATGCGCCATTCGCAACCCAACTCGCTTGCGGCGATGCGCACTGCGCGCGACATGGGTCTGCGCCGGCTTATCGTCATCGGGCTGTTCCCCCAGTATTCCTTCAGCACAACGCTCTCGGGATTGGTCGGGGTGCGCAAGGCGCTGGCGGCTCTCGATTATCACCCGGACCTCGTCGCGATCGAGGAGTACTGCGACGACCCCGAGTATATCGCCGCCGTCGCGGACGTCACACGGCGTGCACTGCGGGCGTTTGCGGCGCCCGCTCGCGACGTCCACCTGGTTTTCTCGGCGCACGGCCTACCAGTGTCGTACATCCGTGACGGCGATCCGTACCTGAGCCACGTGCAGCGCAGCGTCAAGGCGGTAACCGGTGTCCTGCGCCACCCGGGTCCCGTGCACATCTCCTTTCAAAGCCGGCTGGGTCCGCAGAAGTGGCTTGAGCCGTCCTCCGAGCACCTGATCCGCAGTCTGGGAGAATCCGGGGTCAAAGCAGTCTGCGTCGTGCCGATCGCATTCGTCTCCGAGCATGTCGAGACGCTGAACGAGATTGACCTGCAATATGGCGACATTGCCCGGCAGACGGGCATCCTCGAATTTCGGCGCGCCTGCACGGTCAAGTGCCACCCGCGGTACATCGCGTGTTTGGCAGGCCTCGTGCAGCGTGCCCTTGCTGCGCCCGAGGCTCGCACCGCTCGGGCCTCGTGAGCACCTCGTTTGCACCGCTTGACGTCGCCGTCGTCGGCGGCGGCATCTCCGGCTTGACGTGTGCGTTCCACCTCAAGCAGGCCGGCAAGGAGGTTGCGGTGTTCGAGGCGCAGGATGCGCCCGGCGGGTGCATCCGCAGCATCAGGGCGCACGAGTGCATCGCAGACGGCGGCCCGCAAAGTTTCACGCTGACGCCCGAGCTGGAACGGCTGATTCGCGAGGCGGGTGTGGAAGGGTCCGTGCTCGCGCCTCCCGCCTGCGGCTTGCGGCCCTACGTTTTCGTACGCGGGCGACTGATTGCCGTGCCGTCAGACCCGGCCGAGATGCTGACAACGCCCTTACTCTCCGCCCACGGCAAGCTGCGCGCGCTCGCCGATCTCGTGCTTCCGCGGCGCAGCGCGGGCGGGGAGGAGACGGTTGCGGCGTTCGTGCGGCGCCGGGCGGGAGAAGAGATCCTCGAGCGCGTTGTGACACCCTATGTCGGCGGGATTTTTGCCGGCGATCCCGAGGCACTCTCGGTCGAGGCTGCTTTCCCGAGATTGGTCGAGCTCGAGCGCAAACACGGCAGCATCATTCGGGGTGCGCTGGGGTCGCGCTGGCGCAGGCAAAAGCCCGCGCGGGCTGGTCCGTCGGTCGAAAAGGAGGGCGGCGGGCACCCCGGCATGGGCCGGCGCACGCCAACGGTTGCATTTCGGGGCGGCAACGATCTGTTGCCGCGGGCTTTGGCCACGCGGCTCGGGCCGGCCATCCGGCTGGGAGCAAAAGTCCGAGCACTATGGCAGCGCGGTGAATGGATGGAAGCGGCGGTTGAGGCCTCGCAGGGGCGCGAGCGTCAGCGCATCGTCGCCCGGCACATCGTCATTGCGACGCCCGCGGCACAAACGGCGGCTCTTGTGGAATCTTTGGAGCCGGCAGCAGCGGAGGCTCTGCGCGGTATCCCCTCGCCGCCGGTGGTGCAGGTTGCGCTGGCCTACCCGCGGGAGGCGCCGGGCGTACCTTTGGACGGATTTGGTTTCTTGGCTGCCCGCACGGAAGGCGTGCGAATCCTGGGTTGCGTGTGGAATTCCGCAATGTTTGCCGACCGCTCGCCAGCGGACAGGGTTCTGCTTACCGCCTTTTTGGGTGGCGCACTTGATCCCGCGATTATGGACGATGACGACGACGAGATCGTCCGCACCGCTCATCGCGACCTCATGCGGGTGCTCAAGATTCGCGACGTGGCGCCCGTGGTTGTGGGGGGCTTTCGCTGGCAGGAAGCAATACCTCAAAGTACGCGGGGGCACGCGGCTCGGCTCGCGACCATCGAGCGGTGCCTGCGCGGCCTGCCCCAAGTCCGGCTGTGCGGCAATTACCTAGGCAACCCCTCGGTTGCCGCCTGCGTGGAGCGAGCCGCCGCTCTAGCGGCAACTCTCGTCCAGTAAGTCCTCGGCGTGGCCGGTGTCCGGGCCGTCCGGCGTATCGTGCGCGTAATCGTCCAGGACGTAAAAGCCAAGCCGGCCTCTGTTGGCCGGCGCGCCGGTGACGAGGATCGTCTGCGACCCGATATTGGCGGCTGCACCTGGTATCCGACGGATCAGGGCAAAAACGTTGACGTGGGCAAGCGTCGGTGCATCGATGCGGATGATGCGGTAGCGCTGCACGCCCCACGGCAGGAGAGGAGAGGACCAGGTGCTGCCGATATGCGGGGCGTCTTCGCGCAGCCTGCGTCGCACCGAGCGGCGCACGCAGGCAACGTGAATGTGCAATTGGTCTTGGCTGCGGCCCGGAACCGAGTTGACGGCCAGCCCGACCCGCGTTGGATCCTTGGCCGCCCGGGCGGGTAAGTAGCGACGGCCTTCGTCCCATGCCAGCGCAAAGTAATTGGGCGTTGCGGGATCCAGTAAGCGCGGGTCTTCGATCCCCGTCAAGCGGATCGTGGGGACAACCAGGACGTGTGCGCTTCCAAAGATACCGGGAAGGACGGCGACCTTGTGTCTTTCGTCAACGGCGAGACAGCCCGCCCGCAGGGTGTGGCCGTGACGCTTGGCGGCGACGCAGCCCTGGACGACCTTCCACAGCTCGTTGGGGTTCTCGAGGTCACGGACCGCGGTGACGACCGCCCACGCCGTAAGCAGGGCGAGCACCGCCGCGCCGATTCCAATTACCTTCCAGACCGGCTTCTTCACGTTGCCACGGTTGTTCGAGGCGGGCAGGGCGGCGTCCGCCGGGCGCCGTTACCTGCGTCGCTCGGCGCGGAAGGCCGCCGGCGGCGAACTGTCAAAAACACATGCCGGGCCGCACGAGCGGGCGATGTTCCCCGATAGCTCAGCTGGTAGAGCGTCTGACTGTTAATCAGAATGTCGCTGGTTCGAATCCAGCTCGGGGAGCCATGTCGAGCGCAAGCCCGTCGACCTCGCATTTTGTGCCGGGCGGGCTTGCCTGTGTGTGACGCCTACGCGAGCATCCGCCGCGTGGGCCGAGAGTCCGTGTAAACCGTCGCGCGTGCACGACTGAACCCGGCACGTGGACGCATCGGGGCAACCCCGGCGTGCGTAGGTCTTCACGGGGCGCGAAAGACAAGAGCCGCGTTAATGCCTCCGAAGCCGAAGCTGTTGGAGACGACCACGCGCTGGCGCAGCGGCGTCGGCGTGGCCGGCGCATACCGCAGGTCGCAGCCCGGCCCCGGGGCCTTGAGGTTGACCAGCGGCACGACGGTCGTCTCGCGAATGCCGAGCGCACACAGTGCCGCTTCCACCGCGCCCGTCGCTCCCAAAGCGTGGCCCATCATGCCCTTGATGGCGGAGACCAGCAGGGCATCCGCATGGCTTCCGAAGACTGCACGAATCGCCTTACTTTCGGTTGGGTCATTCAGAGACGTCGCAGAGCCGTGGGCGTTGAGGTGGTCCACCGAGGCCGGAGCGACCCCCGCTTCGCGCAGCGCCGTGAGGATGGCTCGAGCGGCCTCCCGGGCGTCCGCGCGAGGAGCGGTCATGTGGTCCGCGTCGTTGGTCAGGCCGTAGCCGGCAATTTCGGCGTACGGCACGGCACCGCGGGCAAGAACGTCGTCCTCCCGTTCGAGGAGCAAAAGACAAGCCGCCTCCGCCATGACGAAGCCGTCGCGCTCGGCGTCGAAGGGCCGGCTCGCCCCTGCCGGGTCGTCGTTGCGCGTTGACATGGCGCGAATGATGTCGAACGCGCCGAAGGTCAACGGCCCCAGCGGCACTTCGACGCCTCCCGCCAGCGCGGCACGGCAGAGGCCGTCACGCACCGCCCGGAAGGCGTCGCCGATTGCGACCGCCCCCGCCGCGCATGAATTGGCGTTTGATACGGAAGGCCCGTGCAGACCGAAGTGGATGGCGACGTTGCAGCATGAGGCGGCCCCGAAAACGCTCAGCGCGAGCATGGGGTGAACGGCTCCCAGCCCCCGGCGCAGGTATGCTTCGTACTCGTGCTCGGCGTAGACGACGCCACCGAGTGCGCTGCCGATCCAGATGCCGACGTCGGGGTCGCCGCGCCGCGGCGTGTAGCCTGCGTCGTCGAACGCCATCTGTGCGGCGGCAATCGCAAACTGACTGAAGCGCTCGGTGCGGCGGGCTTCCTTGCGCTCCAGGACCCAGGTGGGGTCGAAGTCATTGACCTGACCGGCAACCTGCGACCGGAAAGGAGATGGGTCGAAACGATCGATGCGTTGAACGGCGCGGCGCCCCTCCAGTGCCCCTCGCCACAACTCTTCCCGGCCCACTCCGATCGGCGTGATGGCTCCAATACCGGTGATGAAGACACGGTTAGGCATGGCGTGTCTCCGCTAGCCGCTTCATGTGTGTCATCGTCCGGCGGGCGATCGGTGTCACGAACCAGTGGGCGACAAGGTAACGACCCAAGGCCGTCCGCATGAGCGGTACCGAGAGCGCGCTGAGATCATGCGTGAGCGTGACGACGGTGGCATCCGCCGTCGGCTCGAATGTCCATGCCACCCGCATGCCGCGCGCAAGGCCTCCGCAGTGGATGAAGTCGATCCGCAGCCCGGCGGGGTCGAGCCGCTGCTCTGCGGTCCAGCGGATTCCTAGCCATGACCTGCGTGCGCGCATGACGGCCAGGCGCCGCGTCGCGGTCTCGGTGAGCACGGTGACCGACCGGTAGTGCGGAAGCAGATGCGGCCAGCGCGCAATGTCTTGCACCAGCGCATACACGGCGGCGGGCGGAGCTGCCACCCGCGACTGCAGCCGAGTGATCATGCGACCAGGAGATTCCACAGGTTCCGGATGGTCAACGCGTCCGGCGCCGGACGTGCGCCGGTGACGGCGCTGAGGAGGACCGCGAAAGCTGGAGCGGGGTGAGCTGCAGCAAGCAGCGCCCGGCGCCGCAGAACGGAAAACCGGACAAGGGCCCTCACGAGCGCCGTCAAGTTGCGGCGCGGCCGGACCGCCTGGTACCAGCGGCGCCGATACCACGCCGCCACGGCCGGCGGCGGGATGCCGCGTGCGAGTGCGGCGGCGGCCGCGGCGGCAAGGTGCGCCGTGTCGAGCGCCGTGGCGATCCCCTGGCCCGTAAACGGATCGAGGAGGGCCGCAGCGTCGCCAGCCAGCACCACGCGCCCTTGAGCCACGCGACGCGCGCGATAGCAGAGTGGCCCGATGGCAACTTTGCGCACAATGCGGTCTGCGTCGAAGCGGCGCCGGCCGCCCGTGATACGCCCAACCAGTTCCTCGGCCTGCTCACCGCGTGCCGGGCGGCCAAGCACGAGCATGCTGTTGATACGCGGCCCCGGCAGCGGATTGCGAGCATAGTACCCCTCGGCGCCGAGGTACATTTCCAAGGCGTTGGAAACCGTTTCGTCATCGGCCTCAAGCTCGCCGCCGACGGCCCACGCGCCGGGCAGCGTTGTACGAGGCGCCAGGGCGGTGCGACGTGCGACCGATGACCACGCTCCATCTGCGCCGACCAGTGCCGCCGCCGCAATCGTGTGTTCCTTGGCATGCGGATCTCGGAAGCTCACCCGAATGCAATCCGGCTCTTCATGAGCTGCCAAAAAGACGCCGTGGACGACCTGAGCACCCGCGCTTTGCGCGGAGGCTGCCAGCCGTGCATCCAGCACATGGCGGGGAAGCGAACAGCCGGCCAGCTCGCCGAGAGGCACACGCAGCCTAGCCCCAAACCCGTGCAGCACGATCTCTTCGATAGGGCGGGCGTCAGCCAGAATGTCGCGGGGCAGGCCCAAGGCGCGGATACGGCTTGTGGCTCCGGCGGACAGGTAGTCCCCGCATACCTTGATGCGCGGAAAGACGGATCGCTCGAGAACCGTGACGGCGCAGCCTCGCCGCGCCAGGTGTAGGGCGATGGCAGCTCCCGCCGGTCCGCAGCCGACGACAACTACCTGGGTCATGGCGCCAGCCCTCCTGCCAGCGCCATGCGAAAACCCGGGTACCGGCGAACCGCAACCTGTCGCCAGCCGGCGGCTCGCGCAAGCTCGACTGCTTCCCGCGGGGTGTAGGCGCGCAGGACCGAGATCGGCCCATCGTGGCGTGTGCAGCGGTTGGCGGTTAGAAGCGGAAGAACGAGGCGCGCTCCCAGCCATGCGGTATAGCTGCGTCGCAGATCGGTGACGATGACGGAAGAAGCAACGCGGCCCAGTTCGGCCAGGACGCGTCGAGCTTCGTCCGGCTCAAAGTGGTGCAGCGTGAGATTCATCGTCGCCAGATCGAAACTTTGATCGGCAAACGGCAAGCAGCGGGCGTCGGCTTGCAGGAATGCAATTGCGCTCCATCCGGCACTTCGCTCGCGCGCCAGATCCAGGATGAGAGGCGAGCGATCGACCGCAACGCAGCGAACCTGCGCGCGCCGGCGCGTGAGGAGGCTAAGCAGCCAGACGGCCATGTCGGCGCCACCGGTGCCGACGTCGACAATCGAGCGGGGGACGGCCGGCAATCGCGCAACCTCGCATCGCAGGGCGTACCAACCGCCGAGCATCGCATTGATGAGTGCGAGATCGCGCAGGTTGGCTTGCCAGTCGGCTGGGGTGGCCGTTCGCTCTTCGTCGTCCATCCATTCCCGGGCGCGCAGGCGCTGCAGGCCGCGCCACGGCATCCGTGTCGTCATCACGTTCGCACGATGGCAGGGTACCGCGCGCCGCTAAAAAAGACCTGAAAACGGCCTTCAGCCGCCGGCAATGGCAGCGATGACGAGAAGGGGCTCTGCACCGCGTGCGACGGCGCTGGGCAAGACCGTCTCGGGCTGGGCATGCGAGATGTCCTGGCGGGATGCAAAGAAACGGACGAAAGGACGCCGGCGTCCGGTGTGCCCATCGCGTATGGTTCCCCGAAGCACGGGATGGCGTGCCTCCAGCGCCTCCAACACGGTCGCCAACGTGACGGGCTCGCGGACGGACAGCACGACCTCGCCACTGACCTTAGCCAGCGTGCACAGGTGCGCCGGCAAGACGATGCGCACGGCAGCCTCACGGCGGCTCACGGTAGGGTTTGGGCCTCCACGGAGAGCACTGCCGGCAGGTCGCGGACGATGGCATCCCACGTTTCTCCCGCATCCGCCGAGGCGTAGACTTGCCCGCCGGTTGTGCCGAAGTACAGTCCGCACGGGTCCAGGGTATCCACCGCGGTGGCGTCGCGCAGGACGTTGACGTAGCAGTGTGTCTGGGGCAAGCCGCGGGTGAGGGGTTCCCACTCGCCGCCGCCGGTTGTGCTGCGCCAGACGCGCAAGGCCCCGCCCGGGGGGTAGTGCTCGGCATCGCTCGTGATCGGAATGACGTACACGGTCTGCGGCTGGTTGGCGTGGACTTCGATCGCGAAGCCGAAATCGGTGGGCAGGTTGCCTCCCACATCCCGCCACGTCGCACCGCCGTCATCGCTGCGCATGACGCCCCAATGCTTTTGCATGAAGAGAACGTCGGGCCGGCTGTCGTGCATGGCGATGCGGTGGACGCAGTGCCCGGTTTCGGCCTCCGGATCGGGAATGTGCTCCGAGCGCAAGCCGCGATTGATCGGACGCCAGGTTTCTCCGCCATCCTCGCTGCGAAAGGCGCCCGCGGCGGATATCCCGGCGATCAGGCGCGGACTGCGGGGGCCCGGGAGCAGGGTGTGCAGACAGAGTCCGCCGGCTCCCGGTTGCCAGGTGCCGGCCGAAGGATGCCGTCGCAAACCCGCAAGCTCCTCCCAACGTCGTCCCCCATCCCGCGATCGGAAGAGCGCCGCATCCTCGACCCCCGCATACACCTCATCCGGGTCGTCGCGCGACGGCTCGAGATGCCAGACGCGCTTGAACTCCCAAGGATGCGGAGTTCCGTCATACCACAGGTGCTCCCCGGTGGGACCACTATAGACGAACTGATTGCCGACCGGTTCCCAGGAAGCGCCGCCGTCATCCGACCGTTGGATGATTTGCCCAAACCAGCCGCTCCACTGGCAGGCGTAGACGCGTTGGGGGTCGGCCGGGGAGGCCTTTGCGTGGTAGATCTCCCACCCGCCGAAAAACGGACCATCGATCCGCCAGTCCCGTCGGGTGCCGTCGGCGGTCAGCACGAATGCCCCCTTGCGGGTTCCGACGAACAGGCGAATGCGGCTCATGCCACCCTCCTATCCCCTGTGGGAGCGTGGCAGCTTCGACGAGGCCTGTACGGGCTCCGCTTTTAGCCGCGTTCCTCCGGAAAGCGCTCGCGAATCGTGAGAATGTGCGTCAAGGCGACGCTGAATGCGTCGGTGACCGCCGGATCGAAATCGCGGCCCGCGCCGGCGGCGATCGTGCGGGCTGCGGCGTCCACCGGCAGAGAATCCTTGTACGAGCGGCTCGAGGTCAACGCGTCGAAGACGTCGCTGACCGCGCAAATGCGCGCGACCAAGGGTATCTGGTCGCCGCGCAGTCCGTGAGGGTAGCCCGATCCGTCCCAGCGCTCGTGGTGATTGAGGGCGATCTGGGCCGCCATCTGCATCGTTGCCGACCGGCCTTGTTTGAGGATGTCGTAGCCGATGATCGTGTGGCGCTTCATGACGGCAAACTCCTCCGCCGTCAGCTTGCCGGTCTTGGTGAGGATGCTGTCCGGGATGCCGATCTTGCCGATGTCGTGGAGGGGTGCGGTGGCGAGGAGCAGTTCCTGTTGGGCCTTGGGCAACCCCATCGTGCGCGCGATGCTCTCGCAGTAGCGGGCGACGCGGGCGACGTGTGCCGGCGTCTCGGGGTCGGCGCGCTCGGCGGCCACCGACAGGGTGAGGATGGTCTCGCGCTCGCGGGCGACGAGTTCGGCGGTGGCGGCCTTCACCTGCTCCGCAAGCCAGGACGCGGTCTCGGCAAGCTGGCGCTGCGTCTGACGCAGGGCGAGCATGTTGCGCAGGCGAGCGGTGAATTCCGCGAAGTCAATGGGTTTCGTCAAGAAGTCGTTGACTCCCAGGTCGAGCGCGGCGCGGCGCACGTGTTGGGCGCGATCCGCAGTCACGAGCAAGATCGGCAAGTGTTCTTTGTCGGGCAGTCCGCGCACCAGTTCGATGAGCTTGAGGCCGTCGGGATCGGGCTTCTTGTAGTCAATGATGAGACAATCCACATCATGCCCAGTCACCCACGCCAGCGCCTCGGCAGTGCGGGAGAAGCACTTAGCATCGCCTCCACCGAGCTCCCGCACAAGTTCGGCGTAGCTTTGGAGGTCGCTCTCGGTATCATCCACAATGACGACGTGGAGGGGAAACGTCAAGCGAAAGCGCGAGCTTTGCGTTTCCGAGGCTGAGACAATGCGATGGGACGAACGCACGATAGGCTGCCTCGTGAGGTAGATGGTCCCCCAGGTTGGATATCGGCGATCCGCCCGCTGGTCAGCCCTCCGGAAGCCGCCTGTGCGCTCCGTCACGTCAGTAGCGGTCGCGCCAGCGCGACGGAGAGGACCTTTTGCGTCTGAAGATCTTGTCGGCAGGCGTCGGGTTCTGCCGGCGCGCAAGACCGGCCGCGACGCGGAGTGCGGCGCCGGAGGGGGTCCTCCAGCCAGAAGGAAGTTCGCGTTCTGCCGGCTGCGCGAGCGCGGCCGCGACAGTGGGTGCCGCGCCGGAGGACGGGCATCCACAAGGAGAGTAGGGTGCCGAAAGGAACTGTCCGCTTCCTGGTCTTGCGCGCTGGGGGGAACCGTCATGACGTATCCGACAAAACTGGTCTGTCCCGTGCAACGCACCATTGCGATGATCGCCGATAAGTGGAAGGTCATCGTCATTGCCAACCTCGGGGAAGGCACCAAGCGCTTTCGGGAGTTACAGCGCGCCATGCAAGGCGTCACCCCGAAGGTGCTGACGCGGCAACTGCGGGATCTCGAGCAGGACGGCCTTGTCAGCCGGCACGCGTATGCCGAAATCCCGCCACGTGTGGAATACTCCCTGACGCCTCTGGGGCGCAGCCTGCTGCCGATTCTGCAACAGCTGCACAACTGGGCGGTCGCCAACTGCGACGCGCTGGGCCGGACCCAAGCGTCCTCGGGCCGGGCGGAAACGCAGGCGGTGACGGACGCATCGCGGATGCGTAAGACCGCATAGGTGCCGGATCCCCGCGCTCGCGCCGAGACCGACCTTAGCCGCTTCAAGTTCGTCCGCCCGGTACGGGTCATGTTCCGCGATCTGGATGGCATGCGCCACGTCAACCACGCGGTCTACCTCTCGTATGCGGAGGCGGCGCGCAGCGAGTATTGGCAGCGCGTGACCGGGATTGCGTGCCTTGAGGACTTCGACTTCGTCCTGGCCGAACTGACGGCTCGCTATCACGCCCCGGCGGGTCTGCACGATGAGCTTCTCGTGGGCTGCCGCGTGACCGAACTGCGACGTTCGAGCTTCCTCATGGAGCACGAGATCCGCCACGCCCACGACGGGCGGCTCATTTTCGATATGACCTCGGTGCAGGTCATGTATGACTACGAGGCCGGTAGGCCGATCCCGATCTCGGACCTCCGGCGCCGGCAAATCCAAGACTTCGAAGGCCGCCAGCTGTCGGTCCGCTCTAAAAAGCTTTGACGTCCAGTTCACCCGCAGCCCAGGGTGGGATGCCCCCATCCGACGCCGGCCGGATGGAATGCCGCGGGCCTTGCGTTCCGGCGGAGGCCTGCCGCCGCCGTGCCCGCGCGGGCGCGTCCCTCGTCAGACCCGTAGGTTGACGCCGCGTGCGGTCAGCGTTGCCGCGATGATGAGTGACACGAGCGCCAGAAACGTCACGACCGTGGCATCCGTCACGAGGTTCACCTCGGCCCTGCCTGTGTAGGAAAGGCGCAGCCCGTCGATCATGTACAGCATCGGATTGAAGAGGGAGACGTGGCGCAGGATGGGCGGCAAAAGACCGATGCTCGAGAAGACGCCGCCGATGTAGGTCAGCGGCGTGATGATGAACGTCGTAAAAATGGCCAGGTTATCCCAGGTTTTCCCGAGCAGCCCCGCGATCATCCCGACCGCGGAGAACAAAAGTGCCGTGAGTGTCATGAACGAGATGTACACGACGACATGCCTCGGGTGCACGCCGACCAGCAGCAGCCCGATGAGCATGACGAGGTTGCCGATCACCAAACCGCGCAGCACCGAGCCTGTCAGGAAACCGGCGACGATCTCCAGCGGCGAGAGCGGGGCGATGAGCAGTTCTTGAATCGAGTTCATGAAGCGCTGTTGGAAGATTGAAGAGGCCGACTCGTCGTAGCTCGAGGAGATGACGTTGAGCATGACGAGGCCGGGGAGCAAAAACTCCACGTACGGCACGCCGCCCAAGGTTTGAATGCGGCTGCCCAGCGAGACACCGAAGATGAACAAAAAGAGCAGGGTCGTGATGACCGGCGGCCAGACGACCTGATTGATGACCATGAGCGTGCGCTTGAGCTCGCGGCGCACCAAGGTGACGAGCCCGACGGTGTTACCCACGCGTCGGCCTCCCGACGAGAGCTAAAAACACGTCCTGCAGCGAGGCGTTGCCGTGGCTGGCGCGCAGGGTTTGCTTGTCCTCCAGCGCCACGAGACGCCCGTGGTTGATGATGCCGATGCGGTTGCACAACCTCTCGACCTCCTCGAGGTAGTGGGACGTCATGAAGATCGTCATGCCGCCGGCGTTGAGGTCGCGCAGAAAGTCCCATAGTTCGAGACGCAACTCAACGTCCATCCCGGCCGTCGGTTCGTCGAGGATGAGCAGCCGCGGCCGGTGGACGAGGGCCCGTGCCAGGGACAGGCGCCGCTTCATGCCGCCCGACAGTTCGAGGTACGTGTTGCGCCGCTTGTCGAGCAAGGAGAATTGCGCAAGCAGCTCCCGGGCGCGCGGGCGCGCGGCGGACGGGGGCATGCCGTAGTAGCCGGCCTGGTAGATGAGGATCTCCTCGATGCTCAGGTAGCGGTCGAAGTTGAACTCCTGGGGCGAGAGCCCGACGCATAGTCGCGCGCGGCGGTAGTCGCGCACGACGTCGTGGCCGAAGACGCGAATCTCGCCGGCTTGAAAGGTCGCCAGGCCGACGATGGCGTTGATCGTCGTCGTCTTTCCCGCACCGTTGGGCCCCAGGAAGCCGAAGAATTCACCCGGCGCGACGTCGAACGACAGGTCGTCCACCGCGGTGACGCTCTTGTAACGTTTGACGAGGTGACGAATCGAAACGGCGCTCGGGGCGCCGTCGGGGATGGACAACTAGTAGTACAACCCCATCATCATCTTGGCATCCTCGCTGGCCATGGTCCGCGGGTCCCACGGCGGCGAGAACGTCAGATCCACCTTGGCGTCGCTGACGCCCGGGATGGCGAGCAGTGCGGCGTGCACGGCGTTGATGAACATCCCGGCGACGGGACAACCGGGTGAGGTGAGGGTCATGGTGACGTGGACGACGCTACCCTGGATGTCAATATCGTAGATGAGGCCCAAGCTGACCATGTCGATGCCGATCTCGGGATCGACGACGTTGCGCAGCGCTTCGCGGACCCGTTCCTCCGTGAGGGCCGGCGTTTCAGCCGGCGCGGCGGCGGATGCGGGCGGGGTTTCCGTAGGCGCTGCCGCGGCAGGTGAGGCCGACGGTGCAGCTTGCATGTCGTTGTTTTCCATCCCTGCGTTCTTAGGAAATCCGGCGCCCAATACCTCCGGCGTCCGGTCGGAGCCGGCGGCGCAGCGCGCAACCGCATGCCGCGCCGCCGGAGAGGATCCAGGCTAGAAATTGAAACCGGTGGTGACGACGAACAGGCTGTGCTGGTCTTTGGTCAGCCGGCTGCCGTCAAAACCGGTTTCGGCGCTGCCCAGTTGCGCGTTGCCGTAGTCGAGATCCAAGTGACCGTTCTTGTCGAAGTGGTAGGAGTACCCGACCTCGAACAGCTGCAGGTTCGTCGACCGGTTGAGGAACTGCGCGTTCCACATGCTGTCAACGCCGTTGATGATCGGGTCTAACCCCGTCAACGCCGAGTTCTTGCCCGTGCTTGCGAACCGGAAGCGCCCAGCGGACTGATATTGATTACCGCCGCCGAAGTTGAGATCGAACAAGAAGGCCGTGGGGCCGTCCCAGCCCTTGCCGGTCGTGGGGTCGTTACCGAAGCGGTTGAGAACCTCGAGCTGTCCGGACAACATGCGAGCCGGCGTGAAGCCCAACCACAGCGAGCCGACGCTGACCGGACCGAGCGCGAACACAGGCTTCCCGTTGACGAAGTTCGTCACCGCCTGGGAGTTGAGTGCAAAGTACTGTCCGCCGACGGACAGCATGCCGAACGACCCCCCGACGTGGAAGGCCGTGATGTTTTGCGTGAGACCCACGCCGTTCGGGGGCACCTGGGTCGGCGCGGTCTCCGCGTTCTTGAGAGACCCCACCGATCCCCACGCCGAGAAACGGCCGCCGGGCGACGTCCACTTCGCAGCCACGCCAATGGGAACGGCGTCCGCGATGAGACCACTGCCGTCGGGCAGCCACGGTGTGTTGCAACAGTACAGCAGTTTGCCGCCGAAGACGTCAAGGCCGGTCTTGGGCACGTTGTAGTCGAAGAAGTCGAAGTCGTTGTGGACCCAAGCTCCCAGCGCACCGCCGGCGACGGGCGATCCGGTATCACCGGCATTTTCCTCGGCCGAGAGACGGACGATGAAGGTTGCATTATCGCCGATGTGCCCCGTGCCGACGAGCCGCAGCCGGGCCTGCTCTTGACCGAAACCGATGTCACCAATGGGAACCGCCGTGCCGTTGTCGCCTACGGCCCCGGTGCGGACAAAGGTCGTGCCCGCCGGCAGCGCCACGCCGCCCGGTGACGTGCCCGCCGCGTTTTGCGAGTATGCGTTCACGGGCCGTACTCTGAACTCACCGTGCAGCTCAAATGCCGGTGGGTGGTTTTCGTCCGGCGGATCGGGAGCTGCAGCCGACGTCTGCGCGTCCGACGTTGTCACCGGCTGCTGGGCGACGACGCCCGCAAGCCCGTCAACACGATCACCCTGGGCGGCAAGCAGGTCTTTGAAGTTTTCGAAGGTTTGCTGGAGTGCCGCCAGATCCCGCGGGTTCAGCGTGGTCCCGGGCTTGGCGTCGTGCAGCATGGTTTCGGCATTGGTGATCGCCTCGGCGGCGATGAGGGATGCCTGGTAGCGCGTCAGCGAGGTGTGGCCGTCGAGGACGGAGAGGTTGTTCTTGACGAACCCGTCACGCGCGAGCATGTAGAGCGGCGCCATCTCAGGGCTGCCGGGGGCGAGCACGTCAAACGGGTCCTTGGCATTGGCAAGGCTTATGTGGACATGATCCGGTGTTGCCTGTCCTTGGGCTGAGCCAGCCGAGGCCGACGCTGTGCGGCCCTGTTGGTCCGCCAGTGTTACGCCCGGCACGACGAACACGAGAGTCGTGAACCAGGCGCACGCGAATAGCAAAGGTACGAATCGTTTCATGAGGATCTCCTTTCAGAGATGATGGTCGATTCGTCCGTGGGAGGTCTTGCCGTCGGTGCCCTCACGAAGGACGGCTGTCGGAGCAGCCGATCGGTCCACCATGTGCGCCGGTCGGACAAAACCTCGCCACGCCGGAATCGCTCTACGGGCGCCTCTTGGCAGGCGGATAAGCACCCATGGTGCGGAATCGGATTTCCACCGTCCGCCCCCAAACCCGCCCGGATGTTCGAGGTTTCTTGCGAAGTTGGCCAAACCACTTCCAAGTATCACGGGGGAAACTATCGGTTCGGCGCCCGCCGGCCACCGGGAGGGCTCGAGGTGGCGCGCAACGCAGCGGCGGGATTGGCCCGTTGTCTCAGTTGCCCGGGCGGGGATGTGCTGGTGCGAGCGGGTATGCGACCCGCCGCTTCGAAGCGCGCATGCGTGACGCAAGCGAGCGAGCGCCTGGTTACCGTGGGGCATTCCCCTGATTCGGACGACGCCTTCATGTTCTATGCTCTGGCAACGGGGAGAGTTGGCAGTGCCGGGCTCGTCTACCGCCATCTCCTTCAGGACATTCAAACGTTGAACGAGTGGGCGCGCGAGGAACGGCTTGACACGACAGCGATCTCGATCCACGCCTATGCATACGTCGCCGACCGGTATGCGGTGCTCGCCAGCGGTGCGTCAATGGGCGAGCAGACCTACGGACCTTTGGTCGTTGCGCGCGAAGCGGTTCCGGTCAGCGCCCTGCGCGGAGCTCGCATCGCCGTACCGGGCCTTCTCACGAGCGCCTACCTGGCGCTGCAGCTGTGCGTCGGCCAGGTGACGCCCGTCGTGATGCCGTTCGACACCATCATGGACGCAGTCACGCATGGCAGCGTCCCCTACGGCTTACTGATCCACGAAGGGCAACTGACCCACGCCGCGCGCGGCCTGGCATGCGTCCTCAACCTGGGAGCGTGGTGGCATGAGGAGACAGGTCTCCCGCTGCCGCTTGGCATCAACGTCGTCCGACGGTCGCTGCCGGATGACGTCAAGATGCACATCGCGCGGGATCTGCGGGAGAGCATTGCCTATGGGCTGACGCATCGGGCCGAAGCCCTGGCGTGGGCGTTGCAGTACGCGCGCGGCATGGAGTCTCAGACCGCGGACACGTTTGTGGGGATGTACGTCAACGAGCGGACGCTGGACATGGGTCCGGAGGGGCGGGCCGGCATCGAACACTTTCTGCAGCGAGCCCATGAGGCGGCCCTTATCCCCTCCCTGCCGCCTCTGGACTTTGTCGGCTAAGGGCGTTCGCGCTTACGCGTGCGCGGGCGCGTGCGGAAGATCTCCGCGATAGTACAGGCATCCCGGTGCAACAGGCCGCAAACGTTGCTCGAGCTGGCGCTGCGCTGCAGCCGGCATAGGTCGAAACCCGCGTGCCGCGTCGACGCTTTGCCGCACTTGGTGCGGGTCGTCCCAGCCGATGATGACGACATGCACGGGTTGACTGAGGGCGTAGGCGATGAGCTCCGGAATGCTTGCAGCACGGGCGCGGGGCAGAAGGCCCCGGGCCAAAACCTTCATGCCGATAACGCCCATGCCGCGTGCCATGGCAGCCGGCGCAACCTGGGCGGCGAAGGCGCCGGCATACGGCTCGCACGGGTTGATAGGGAGCAGAACCGTGTCAAAGTCCAGGCGCAAAATGGCGGATAGCAGCACCTGCGGGTCGTGGTGTCCTGTCACGCCGATGAAGCGAACTTTGCCGGCTCGCTTGGCCTCCACGAAGGCCTCGTAGGCGCCGCCCGGGGCTGCGACAGCGTCCAGCTCCTCCCACGTCCGCAGATCGTGCAACTGCCACAGGTCCAGGTGCGAGACGCGCATCGTCGTCAGGGTGTGGTCAAGCATACGCAACGCGCCGCGAGACGTTCGATCGTGGGCTTTCGAGGTGAGGAAAATGCGCTCGCGTCGCCGGCCTAACGAGGCGCCGTAATAGCTTTCGCTGCCCGCATAAGCCCGGGCCGAATCGCAGTACGTGATGCCGGCATCTAAGGCCGCCTCAATAACGGCGCGCGCCTGAACCTCGCACCCGAAGGTGCGTAAAATGCCCTCCCCCCCAAGGCCGAGCCGCGTCACGCGTGCTTGCGTCTTTCCTAGAATGCATTCCGGTAATGATGTCGGCGCCGTCATCGTCGGGCCGCCTTCGCGCCGGCGCGGCTGGCTGCCTCGCACGTGAGACGGAAAAGGCACGGAGAGTACGTCATAGCCGGCGCTCGGGTCGGCGCGGGACGCGGCAGGCGAAACGAAGGACCTGGGGAAAGCGTTTTCTTGAGGATATGCGTTGCACGACGAGCCGAAAGCCCTTTCGATGCGCCCTTCCCGCGCTGGCCGTCGGCATCAGCCTGCTGGTGTCGGTTATCCCCGCATATCGCGCGGCCGGCGCCCAGCCGGCGGTCAGGCCGCTGATACGCGTCGCCGACTCGGTCAAGCGCTTCCACGTTGCTGGTACCGTCATCGCCGTCGATTACGTGACCAACACGGTTCGGGTGAAGACGGGGGATGGCGAGATCGCGATCACCATCACACCGACGACGAGCATCGCCTGCAAAGGCGAGAATGGCAGCATCTCGGACATCCGGCGGGGCAGCCGCATTTCAGTCTCCGGAGTGATCCAGGACGGCCAGTGGGTCGCAAACGCTGTTATCGTGCACTAGAAGACCGCATGGATGCTCACTGTGCCCAGAGACGCCCCGCAGCTGCCACGTGGGGCTTGGGACCGCGTCCCGTGAAAGCGCACGCGCGTGATAGCGGCGTGAACCTGGCCTTGTCTGTTTTCGCATATGGTGCCGTCACGTGTCGCCATCGATGCGGAGGGATGGCGGCGTGGGCGTGAACGAGGTCTTCATTGTTTCGGCGGTCCGCACGCCGATCGGCCGCTTTGGCGGGGTCTTCAAGGACCTCTCGCCCGTTGCTTTGGGCTCTGCCGTCATGCGCGCTGCGTTGGAACGCGCCGCGATTGGCGGCGAGACGCTCGACATGTACGTCTTCGGCAATGTGCTGCGAGCCGGATGGGGACAGCTCGTACCCCGGCAAGCCGCTCTGGCGGCAGGTGTTCCCGAGTCCGTTGACGGGTACGCGATCGATATGGTTTGCTCGTCGGCGATGATGAGCGTCCTGGCAGGTGCACACGCCATCGCGGCGGGCGAGGCCTCGCTCGTCCTGGCCGGCGGCTTTGAATCAATGTCCCAGGCAGCCTTTACGCTCTCACACCGTGCCCGCTTTGGCTACCGTAGCCTGGCCGGTCAACCGGAAGAGCTCATTGACGTCATGGTGTACGACGGGCTTACCGATCCCGTGACGGGCCAAGGCATGGGAGAGGAAACCGACCGTCTCGCCCGCGAGATGGGCGTTGCTCGCGCCGACCTCGAGGAGGTGGCGTTTGCCTCTCACCAGCGGGCCGCTGCGGCCACGGCGGCAGGCATCTTTGCGCGTGAGATCGTGCCGGTCGCGGTTCCCACGCGGGACGGCGAGACCCTCGTGGACCGCGATGAGGGCATACGTCCCCAGACGACTCTGGCGGGCCTGGCCGCGCTGCGTCCTGCGTTCGGCCCCGATGGTCTGCATACCGCCGGGACGTCGAGCCAAGTTTCAGATGGGGCTGCAGCGTTGGTCTTGGCCTCACCCGCGGCTGTTGGCGCGCACAATCTACGGCCGCTCGCGCGCATCCGCGGCGGTGCATGGAGCGCCGGGGCGACGTGGCGTTTTGCCGAAGCGCCGGTCGCCGCGGTGACGCGTCTTCTTAAGAAATTGGGCTTGAGCCAAGACGACGTCGACCTGTTTGAGAACAACGAAGCCTTCGCCGTGAGCAGCGTGATCTTTGAGCGTAGCCTTGGCGTGCCGCGCGGGAAACTCAACGTCCACGGTGGTGCCATCGCCTTGGGCCATCCCCTGGGGGCGACCGGAGCTCGGCTCATCGTCACCTTGTTGAACGCCCTGACGCAACGCCGGGGCAGGTTGGGTGTCGCCGCGCTCTGTCATGGCACCGGCGGGGCCACCGCACTGGCCGTGGAGCGCGTCAGCGATTGAACTGTCGTGCTGGCACCGCGATGCCCGTTGACAGACGTTACCGCGCCGGCGGCAGGCAGGGTCGGCGACGGAACCGCCTTTACGAAGGTGGCGGACCCTGGACCACCTGAACGAACCCGTCCGGGCGAATCCACTTGGCAAACGCAGCCTGGACCTGCTGGGCCGTCATGCCGACGTACGTGCGGGCTGCCTGAATTGGTTCGTCCAACGGGATGCCCTCCACGCCCCGTTCCAAGAGACCGTGCGCGATGGATTCCTCACTCGCTTCGCGCAGGGGGATCTCGTGGAGCAGAAGTGCCTTGGCGAGGGCGAGCTCGGATGGCGTCACGGGACTGGTCTGCATCGCTTTAAGGTCCCGTACGACGATCGCCCGCACTTTGGAGACGTTCGGCGGATCGCAGCCGAAGGACACGGTGTAGAGTGAGCGGGTCTTGCCTACGCTCAGCGAGTTCCCAATCGAATATGCCAGGCCCGCCTCTTGACGCACGTCGCGGTACAACCGCGTCGCGTAGAAACCGCCGCCCAACACGTGGTCGCCGACTTGCAGCGCGTAGTAGTCGGGATCGCCGCGCGTGATGCCCAGCGTTTCGGCCAGCGTCACCTCGTCCTGCACCCGTGCGGCGTTGGGAACCGTGACGCTTGCCGGCGGGTTGGGTGGGACCGATCGCAGCTCGGTGTCGGGTGGCGGACCGGTGGCCGTCCACGCACCAAACCACTTGAGGATGGTCGTTCGAGCTTCGTCGGGCGTGACGTCGCCAATGACGACGATCGTCGTCAGATCGGGCCGAAACGCCATCGCGTAGTAGTTCTTCACGTCGTCGAGGCTAAGTGCGCCGACGGTTTCGGGTGTCGCCTCGCGCTGCGTCGGGTCGCCCTTGGGATAGAGCGCCTGATTGAGGGCTCGCGTCGTCAGGTAGTCGGGCGACTGCTGTTCGCCGCGCACCGTCAAGGCGACTTGGGAGCGTACGATGGCAAAGTTCTGTGCGGGTAGCGCCGGGTGGAGTTCGTTGTCGGCCAAAAGCGCAACGCCGCGGTCGAAGTCGCCGGCCAGCACGGACAGAGAGAAGGACGAACCGGCATGTTCGTCCGCGCCGAGCTCGTCCAATGCGCGCACAAACGCCACGCGGTCCAAGCTCTGCGTGCCGTAGGCGAACAAGTCATCCAGGACGGTCGCCACACCTTCCTTGCCGGGCGGCGTCTCGAGATCGGGATTGGATTTGACTTCGCCGACCACGGTGACCGTCGGCGTGATTGTTTCGGGTTGCACGATGAGCCGGATGCCGTTGGGCAAAATCGTCTGCGTCGGCGAGACGTGGGAGGCCGGCACCTCCAGACTGGAGAGCGGAGATTGGGCCCATGCCGGCAGCGTGACGTTTTGGGTTTGCGTCGGTGAAAACGACTCCGCGCCGCCAAAGCCTTGGCTGGCGACCGGTGTGCCCGACGGGTGCGGCGTGAGGATGCCGATGACTGCCGTCCGATTCACGAGCGACGTGCGGGCGACCCGATCGACGTCGGCCTTTGTGACGCGGCTGATCGCCGCCAGGGCTTGGGCCGGAGAGGAAAGGCCCTGCACGGCCAGCGCGTCGGACCAGGCATCGGCCAAGCCAGCAATCGAGTTCTGCGCAAAGGCGGCCTGCGTGAGCAGCCGTTTCTTGGCCGCGTCGACGAGGTCTTGGGGGACTCCATCCCGCGCGTAGCCGTCGATGACGTCTTCGAGAACGATCAGGATGCGCTCCGCATCGGCCCCGGGTGGCACCGCGGCGTAGGCGAGTGCCGCGCCGGCCTGGGGCAGGGTCGAGCCCATAAAAAATCCCGCTCCTAAGGCCTTACCCGTGACCCCAAGGTCGTAGAGTGCTCCACGCTGGCTCGCCAAGGCTTCGCCCAAGACGTCGGCTGCGGCGTAGTCGGGATCGCGATAACCGGGGAAGCGGTATGCCAGCAGCACGATGGGGACCGGGTAGTCAGAGGGCAGCTCGATCCGAGCGCCGCTCAGAGGGCCAAGACGCACGGGCCGGCGGGCCGGAAGCGGTTCCGCCGGGATCGGGCCAAAGTAGCGCCGCACGCTCGCCAGTGCGGCCTGCGGATCCACGTTGCCGGCAATGACCAGAATGGCGTTGTTGGGATGGTACCAGGCGTCGTAAAACTGTTTGAGCATAGCTGCGGTCGTCCGTTCGAACGACGCGCGCGTGCCCAGCGCGTCATGCTCGTACGGGGTGCCGGCAAACAACGTGGCCAGGGCCGCCGAGTAGAAGCGATAAAAGGGAGACGAGAGATCACGGGCCACTTCCTGTTCGATGGCGCCCCGTTCTTGCTTCCACTCGGCCTCGCTGTCAAGGACGCCGCGCATGCGGATGGCCTCCACGTGCAGCACGACGTCCAGATCCGCGGCGGGCACCGTTGAGAAGTACTGGGTGACCGTATTCTGCGTGTCGGCGTCATAGTCGCCGCCCATCAGGGCATTGATGTCGGCCAGCTGGCCCGTCGTCAGGCCCTCGCTGCTGCGGAACATCATGTGCTCCTGGGCATGCGCCATACCTGGGAAACCGGGCGGCGCCTCGTCTGACCCGACCCGATAATTCAGTTCGGTTGTGACGACCGGCGCCAGACGATCGACGACGATCACAACCTGAAGGCCGTTGTCCAGGCGCGTCCGGGTGACGCTGAGGCCGGCCGAGGATGGAGGTGGCGACGCTCCGGTCACCAGCAGCGCAAGGACAGCCGCGCAGGGGATGAGGAATCGGCGATACATGACAGCGGCCGTTGTTCAGCCTGGCTCGCCCAGCAACCTTGTGTCGCGCGAGCCGGCGGCTTTTGGCCAGCGACTGGACACAGGACAATGACCGGACGCGCAGCCGCCGAGCGTGTTGCCAGCCTCGTGATGTTCGGCTTCGAAGGAACGGAACCGGCAAGCATTCCGCGCGACCTCGCCGCCGAGTGCGGCGGCGTCATTCTTTTCCGCCGTAACATAAGGAGCGCCGACCAGCTGGTGCGCTTGACGGCCGCCCTGCGCGACATTCCGCGACCCGACGGCGCGCCGCTGATCATTGCGCTCGACCAAGAGGGCGGTCCGGTCTCACGCTTGGCCGAGATCGGGACGACGATACCTTCGGCAATGGCTTTAGGGGCGGCCGGCGATCTGCGCGTGACCGAGTTGATGTACGACATGACCGGGCGGGAACTGGCCGCACTTGGGGTCAACCTCAACCTCGCACCTGTTGCCGACGTCAACAACAACCCGCGCAATCCGGGGATCGGCATCCGTTCTTTCGGGGACGATCCACTGGCCGTCGCGCGGCACGTGCGCGCCGCCGTACGCGGCCTCCACCGCGCCGGGATCGGCGCCACGGCCAAACACTTTCCCGGCAAGGGCGACGTCACGGTCGATGCCCACCTCGGCCTGCCCGAGAGCAACCGGACGCTGACGCAGCTCGAGGACGTCGAACTGGTTCCCTTCTCCGCCGCGATTGCGGAGGGTGTCGACGTCATCATGAGCGCCCACGTCGTGTACCGCCCGCTGGCCACGGGCGGCGAACCGGCGACGTTGAATCGCGCCCTGCTCAGCGGCGTGTTGCGCGAGCGCCTGCACTTCGAGGGTGTCGTCTGCACGGACTGCATGGAGATGCAGGCCATCGCCGACCGCTACCATCCCGGGCAGGCAGCGGTGGCTGCGGCCCTCGCCGGCGCCGACCTCATCTTGTTTTCTCATTCCCGGGAGAAGGTGATCGCCGCGCGCGCCGCACTGCGAGATGCGGTGCTGGACGGACGCCTCTCGCCCGCAGCCGTCGAGCAGAGTCTCGAACGCATTGCAGCCTTGTCGCGGCGCCTGCACGACCCGGGCGAACGGCCACCTCTGGACAGCGTCGGAAGCGCACAGCACCAGGCGGCCGCATTGGCTGCGGCGCGCCGCGCGGTGGTCGTCATCCGCGATCCCAAGGGTCTGCTGCCGTTGTCCCTGACGCGTGCCGAGCGGTTGCTGGTCGTCGAATTTGCGTCCGCTCAACCCGTCGTCGCAGTCGAAGACGGCCGCGGAACGGTCCAGACAGCGCTGGGCCCGTGGATCGGTTCCGGCGGTCCGCGTCTGCACGAACAGGTGCGTTCGCTGGATCCGGCAGGCCACGAGTACAAACAAATTCTCATGGCGGCCGGCGCGGCGCATGCGATTCTCGTCCTGACATGCCGCGCAACCGCCCATCCAGCGCAAGCCCGGGTTGTCGCCGATTTGGTCATGCTCGGCAAGCGTGTCATCGTCGTTGCCGGCCGGGAACCGTACGATGCGGTTGTCGTTCCCAAAGAGGCGACGGTTGTCGCCAGCTTCGGCGTGGACCCGCATGCCATGCAGGCGACCGCAGACGTCATTATGGGCCGCGAACGGCCGGTGGGAACGCTGCCCGTTGTCCTCCCGGCAGATGCTCCGCTGCCGCCGTGACTTCGCAACCACACGTGCACATCGACGCCGGCCCGCGCCTTCCGCGAGCGCGGCGCATTCTGGCCCAAGCCCTGGGAAAAATCTTCGGAGCCGCGGTGCTGCACGTCCGGCATGCCGGGGAGGTTATCTGCGAAGCGGCCTGGGGCAGCTACGTGCCGGACGGCGACACCGTCACGCCGGACGCCGTCTTCGACCTGGCGTCCTTAACCAAACTCTTTACCGGAACAGCGCTTCTGGCGCTCTTCGACAAGCGGCGGCTGTCTCTGGCCGATCCGCTAACCGCGGTTATCCCCGAGTTTGCGGGCCGCGATGTTCGCCGGGCGCGCGTCACCTTCGAGCATCTCCTCACGCACACGTCGGGTCTGCCGGCCCACATCAACATGCGAGACGAGCTGGGCGCGACATCCGTCATCGCCCGCGTCTGCGCTACGCCCCTGCGTCGCGCTCCCGGAACGGGGATCGAGTACAGTGACTTGGGCTTCATGCTGCTGGGTGAGGCGATCGCGCGACTCACGTTGCGGCCTTTAGAAGCCGCCCTTGCGGACCTCGTCTGCCGGCCGCTGGGCGCCCCCGGGGTTAGCTATCGCCCGCCGGCGTCACTTGTGCCGCGCATCGTGTGCACGGAACGCGATCCGTGGCGCAACCGTCTGCTGCGCGGGGAAGTCCACGATGAGAATTGCTGGGCGATGGGCGGCGTTGCAGGCCATGCCGGATTGTTCGGGACCGCCGCGGACGTCGCGCGTCTTGCGGAGATGTATCGGCAGGGCGGCATTGCCGGGCGCCAGCGCGTCCTCGTGCGGGCGACGGCGCAGGACGCGGTGCGGGAGCACGCGGCGGGTATCGAGGAACGGCGGGGTTTGGCATGGGCTCTTAAGGCATCCGACCACCACTCCTGCGGCCGGCATCTCTCCGCGGCCTCCTTCGGGCATACCGGCTACACCGGAACGTCGGTCTGGGTGGATCCACAACGTGACCTAACCGTCGTCCTGCTGACCAACCGCGTTCTCATGAGCCGAGAGCCGGAACCGATTCGCAGCCTGCGGGCTGGAGTCCACGAGGCGGTCGTCGAGGACCTCCGCGCATGCGCGTGATGGGGATTCTCTCCGGGACGTCCATGGACGGCATTGACGTCGCGGTCGTTGAGGTCGCGGGCGAGGACGGCACACCGGGTGTCCCGCCGTGCTTCTTTACGACGTCTCCCTATCCGCGTGACCTGCGCGATGCTCTGGAGGGGGTCGCGCTCTCGGGACGCGAGGTCAGCGCGGGTACCCTGGCGTCCTTGAACGTCGCCGTCGGTGAGGCGTTTTCGGAGGCCGCGTGCCAGGCGTTGCGGGCGATTGACGGTGTCGAGCTGATTGGATCGCACGGTCAGACCATCGCGCACGACCCGTCGCCGCCGGCGGGCGGCGGGCGGCCGGCGACGCTTCAAATCGGCGAGCCGGCCGTGATCGCGCAACGCACAGGCCTCACGGTCGTCGCCAATTTTCGCAGCGCCGACGTGGCGGCGGGGGGACAAGGCGCACCCCTCGTGCCGCTCTTCGACTTCCTCACCTTGCGCAGCGAGCACGAGTCACGGGCCGTTTTGAACCTAGGGGGGATTGCCAATCTGACTTTCTTGCCTGCCGGCTGCGCTGCGGAGCACGTCCGGGCCTTCGACACCGGACCGGCCAACATGCCCCTCGACGAGGCCGTGCGCTTTTTGTTTGAGGATGCCGGAGCCTACGATCGCGACGGCCGCATCGCGGCACAGGGCAGGATCAGTGAAGATCTGGTCATCCGCCTTCTCGCCGATCCATACTTTGCACAGGAGCCTCCCAAGAGTGCGGGGGCCGAGCAATTCGGGCCTCAGTTCGTGGCGGAAGCGGTGCGTCTCGGGCGCGCTTTGGGGCTGGCGGCGGCGGACGTCGTCGCCTCTTTGACCGAGGTCAGTGCGCGCAGCGTCATCGCCGCCGTACCGGCGCAATGCGAGCGCCTTATTGTTTCCGGCGGAGGCACGCACAACCCGTTCCTCATGGGCAGGCTGGTCACGCACGCAGCGCGCTCTCATCCCCGGCTTGCCGTCGAAACGTCCGATCGACATGGCATCCCGGTGGATGCCAAGGAAGCGATGGCGTTTGCCGTCTTGGCCTATCGGACGCTCCACGGCCGTTGCGGTACACTGCCCGCAGCGACGGGTGCGAGAGAACCGGTCGTTGCGGGTACGATTGTGCCCGGCAAAAATTATGCGCACCTCATGCGGGCGGTGTGGGATGCCGCGCCGCGGGAGGGCACATGAGAGCGATCGGTGTCGACGCCGGAGGGAGCAAGACCCTGGGCCTGCTCGTGGACCAAGACGGCCGGGTTCTCAGGCGCGTGTCCTGCGCGGGTGCCAATCCGCGATCCGTCGGCCGCGCGGTGTCCGCCAAGCGGCTGCGCGATGTGCTGACACAGCTTGTGCGCGCCGGCGGTGTGGATGCCGTGTGCATCGGCGCGGCGGGAACCGGGCGCCAGGAGGACCGAGACTTTGTCGAAAGCGTTGCCCGAACGGTCGTCCCCGCGAGCGCGGCCGTTGCCGTGTGCACGGACGCCGAGATTGCACTGAACGCGGGGACGACCGATCGTCCGGCGGTTGTCGTCGTGGCGGGCACGGGCAGCCTCGTCTACGGCGAGACGGCGGACGGCCGGCCAGTGCGCTGCGGCGGCCACGGCGCGCTGCTGGGCGACGGGTCGGGCGGTTACGATATCGGTTTGTCCGCCTTGCGCCGGTACGCCGACGTCCTGGATGGTCTTGTGCCCGGCAGCCGGCTGACCGATGACATCCTCGCCGAGCTCGGGCTGAGGACGCTTGACGCTTTGGTGGACTGGGTTGCCCGATGGCCGCCCGACGTGCACGCGATCGCCGATCTGGCTCCTCTGGTCGCGCAGGCAGCCCAAGCCGGCGATGCCGCAGCCAAAGACCTCATCGCCCGTGCCTGCGAGGACCTCGCACGCCGGGTCACGGCCGTCTGTTCGCGAGTGCGTACGCCGGCCCCGTTACCCGTCGTCTGCCACGGTGGTCTCTTCGACGGCGTGCCGGACCTGTTCACGACGGTACGCGCCAGTGCGCGTAAGACCGGTTCCGCAACAATTGGCAGGCCGACCCTGGAACCCGCCCACGGGGCGGCGCTGAAGGCGCTTCGCCTCGCGCAGGCGTGCCGCAGCGGTTTATGAGCGCAGCCCGAACGCAGCTGACAAAACGTGCATCGCCCCGCGCAGGCGCACCGCCCGGGCGCCCGAACCCAGTGAATAAGCATCTGCGATGTGGCGTCGCAGCGCCAGCCGGAGATCCCCAGTAGCCGCAAAAGTCGCCGCCGCGCCGCCATCCGAGCCTGCGGCTGGTTCGTTATGGTGCACGGATGGGCGCTTTTGGCCCACACAACTGTGAGGAGGGTTCAATGAAGTTTACATACGGAGCCGTGGTCCTGGCGGCTGTCGCCGTTTTGACCGGTGCGGGCGTTGCGGGAGCAGCGCAAGCCGTGGATTACGGTAAAGATCACCCGATGAACGGAACGATGATGGGCCGCTTTGGAGGCCCCATCTACAACGGACCGCCGGCTCTTGCCGTCACCGCGTCACTCGTTGCCGCGGGCGGCGGGCCTGACGACTACTCGACGGCTACGGCCCTGACCAACATGGTCGGAGCAGATCTCGTCAAGGCTGAAGTGGCCAAGCTGAGCAAGCAGTACGGCAGCGCGAAAGTCGGAGAATGGCTCAAGACCTTCGACTTCGCGGTCAAGGACGCGTTGAAGATCGCGACGGCCAAAGGCATCTCCCTGCCGGCCGGAAATCTGTCTGGCAAGGAGCTTGCGGCCACGCTCGTCAAGGCGGGTACGGCATCCGACGGAACCTTTCAGATTGAATTCCTGCTGGATAAGGCAGTCTCGCATCCGATCCACGTCCAGGTCATGAACGACATCGACAAGGAAGCGGGCCTCGGCCCCAGGGCGGACCTGGAATATCACCTGATCAGCAATCAGGCCTTCTACGACCTGGCACAGGCGCTGGGAGACAAGGACGTGAAGCTGTCTCCGGTTCACTAAACCTGCAAGCCGCCTGAGGACGGCGCACGGCGAAGGAACACGGGAGCGCGGGTCACCGCGCTCCCGTGTTTTTCGCCGCCGCCAGACTCTCGATATTGCAGAGGGCCTCTCCGGCGACGGCGGCAGACGTGCAGCGGCTGCACGCTTGCGCGCCTGAGGCCCCCGGCGGGCGCAAGAGTTCTGCCTGTCACACCGAAACGCGAGTGGGTGAGCGAGACCCGCCTTCCTCCAACGGAAGAACCCAATCCGTCAACGCGCGGCCTAGACCGCCTGAACACGCTGGACCTCTTGCATCGCATCAATGACGAGGATCGCAAAGCGGCCTGGGCGGTCGAGCGCGAATTGGACACCCTGGCGACGCTGGTCGATGCGGTCGCCGAGCGGCTGCGCGCCGGGGGGCGGCTGCACTACTTTGGAGCTGGCACGGCCGGCCGGCTCGGCGTTCTCGATGCGGCGGAAATTGAGCCGACGTACGCGGCACCCGGCGTCATCTGCGCGCACCTGGCCGGCGGCCCGACGGCATATCTGCGGGCGGTCGAGGGCGCGGAGGACGACGAAGATGCAGGGCGCCGCGAAGCGCTGGGCTGCGTGCGGTCTACCGACGCTGCCCTCGGCATCTCGGCCAGCGGCAATACCCCCTACGTCTGCGGCGCGATGCGCGGCGCGCGCGAGGCGGGCGCCCTCACCGCGTGTCTTGTCAACAACCCCTCCGGCAGGCTGGTGGAAATGGTTACGGTTGCGGTCGTGTTGCGCACGGGCCCTGAAGCGGTCGCGGGTTCGACGCGCATGAAGGCTGCATCCGCGCAGAAGATGTCTCTCACGCTGGTGAGCACGGCGCTCATGGTCAAGTTGGGTAAGGTCTACGATAACCTCATGGTGGACGTCGTCGCCTCCAACGCCAAATTGCGCGAGCGCGCGCTGCGTTTGACGTGCGCCTTGGCCGCATGCGATCCGGATGCCGCCCGCGCGGCGCTCGCTGCCTGCGGCTACCGCGTCAAGACCGCGGTCATCATGCTGCGCCGCCGTCTCGACGCGCAGCAGGCCGAACAGCTCCTTGCGGACTGCCACGGTGACCTGCGGGCTGCGGCCGGGCTGGCCTAAGGACTGCAAGACAGACCGCGTCCCGACGCGGGCGGCTACGGAGAGCGGCGCGAAAAGAGCATGCTCGAGGACGTTAGGAGGAAGAGCCCGAGGATGGTCATCGCGGTGATCGAGGGCCACAACTCCGGCAGCCCGGCACCGCGCAGGACGATGCCGCGTACGATCTCGAGGAAATAGGTCAGCGGAATCGCGTAGCCCAGCCACTGCAGGACAGCTGGCATGAGGTCTCGCTCGAAGACAAACCCGGAGAGCAAAATGGAGGGCAGGGTGGCGGCGAAGGTCATGAGGAGCGCCTGGACCTGGTTGCGCGCGACGCTGCTGATGAGCAGCCCCAGTCCGAGCGCCGCAATGAGAAAGTCGGCCGCCAAGACCACCAAAAGTCCCACGCTGCCAGCAATGGGCACGCCGAAAATCCAGACCATCGCCGCCAGCACGGCAAAGAAGTCGACGACGCCGATGGCCGCGTAGGGCAAGACCTTGCCCAGCATGAGCCCGGTGACGCCGATCGGTGTCACGAGGAGCTGGTCGAGCGTGCCTGCCTCGCGCTCGCCGACGATGGAGAGTGCCATGAGGAAGACGGTGATGAGCTGCATGATGACGCCGACCAGACCCGGCACGAAGAAATTGGCGCTGCGCAGGCTCGGGTTGAAGAGCATGCGTGCCCGTACGTCGACGAGCGAGGGAACGACGGTAACCGGCGGCCCGAGTTCGGCGGAGAGCGCTCCCCCGATGGCAAGTGCGGCGGTGTACGCAGGCTGGGCGACGTTCGAATCCGACCCGTCGACCAAGACTTGCAGGGCGGCCCCCCTGCGGTTGGCGACGTCCGCGCTGAAGTGCGGCGGAATGTCAAACGCAACCTTGACGTGGTTGCCGATGATGAGCCGGCGCAGCTCGGCCCGTGACGCTGCCTCGCGGACGAGGTCGAACTGGTTGGAGGCGCGCAGGGCATCCAGCACGCGGTACGAGACGGCCCCCCGATCTTCATTCAGGTACGCCGCAGCAACGTGTTCGACACGCAAATTGACGGCGTAGCCGAAGATGATCAGCTCGACGATGGGCAAGGCGAGCGCGAGGAAGAGCGTCGTGCGGTCGCGTGTGATGTGCACGAACTCCTTGTAGAGAACCGCCCCAAAGCCCGTCAGGTCGAAGCTGGCTCTCACGCTGCCGACCGGGCCCGCGTCAGAGCCACGAAGACGTCCTCGATGGACGGTTCGATGCGATCCAGGGCCTCGATGCTGCCGGCCGCGATCGCCAGATCGTTGTGCAGCCGGTCGGGTGGCACGGCCTCGTCGACCACGCAGTGCAAGTCGCGACCGAAGATGGTGACGTCGCGGACGTAGCCCAAGCGCTGAGCGGCGGCGAAGGCCGGCATGATGTTCTCGACCGTCACACGGTAGCGCACGGTCCCGGGCTGGGTGACGCCGGGCAGCTGGCGCAGAGCGGTCAGCGTTCCCCAGGCGACGAGCTCACCTTCATCAATGTACCCCAGCGCGGTGCACCGTTCGGCCTCGTCCATGTAGTGGGTCGTCACGAAGAGCGTCATGCCTCGGCTGGCAAGGCTGAAGAGCAGGTCCCACAGGTCGCGGCGGGCGACGGGATCGATACCGGCGGTAGGTTCGTCCAGGAAGACGACGCTCGGTTCGTGCAGCAGGGCGCAGGCCAGCGCCAGGCGCTGCTTCCAGCCGCCCGAGAGGTTGCCAGCGAGCTCGCCGGCGTAACGCCGGATGCCGGTGAGGGTCATGACGGCGTCGCTGCGCGCCCTGCGCCGTGAAGCTCCCAAGCTGTACGCGCGGCCGTAGAAGGTGAGGTTTTCGGCTACCGTGAGGTCGTTGTACAACGAGAACGACTGCGACATGTACCCGATGCTGCGGCGCACCTCGCGGTCCTCGCGAACGACGTCGAAGCCGTTGACCATTGCCCGGCCCGCGGTCGGCGCCACGAGGCCGCACAGCATCTTGATCGTCGTTGACTTTCCGCTCCCGTTGGGTCCCAAGAAACCGAAGATGGAACCCGCAGCGATCTCGAGCGTCAGGTTGCGCACGACCTCGCGCTGTCCGTAGCGTTTGGTCAGACCCCGGGCGCAAATTGCCGGTGCGTCGCTCACAGGGCGACCTCGACGGTGGTCCCGGGGTGCAACTCGCGCCGGGGATCGAGCACCCGTATCTTCACGCCGAAGGAGAGATTGGCGCGGTCTTCGGGCGTCTCGACGTCGCGCGGAGTGAACTGGGCTCGGTCGTCAATCTGCTCGACAATGCCGTCGAAGATTCTGCCCGCCACGGCATCGGAGCGCACGCGAACATGGCGGCCGACCCGCAGCCGGCCCAGGTCGCGCTGCGCGACGTAGATGCGAACGTAGGGATTGAGAAATTCCAGCACGGAGGCGACGACGGCCTGGGGCGCGACGAGGTCGCCGGGGCGCAGGTCGAGGGCGTCGACGATGCCGTCGGCCGGAGCGCGGACCGTCATCTCCGCCAAACGGCTTTGGGCTGCCGAAAGTTGGGCCCGAGCCGCCGCGACTGCTGCCGAGGCACTCTCCACGGCCCGCCGGGCGACGGACAGTTCCTCGGGCAAGGATGCCTTCTCGTCTTGGGCGAGTGCGGCGGCCGCCGAGGCGACTTGAGCCCTTGCCGCCGCGACCGCGGCCACCGAGCTCGCGTAGGATGCCCGCGCGTCGTCCCGGGCCTGGGCCGGGATGGCCCCTTGCGCAAACAGGCTCTTGACACGGGCGTAGGTGAGCTGCTCGCGCTGCTGCTGTGCGAGGGCTTGGCGCAGGAGAGCCCGTGTGTTGCGCAGGGCGGCGCGCGCGGCACGTAATTGCTGCGGCTGGCCGCTCAGAGTGCCTTGCAGCACCGCCTCGCTGCGCGCCTGCTCGGCCTGCGCTTGCGCCAGGCTCTCGCGAGCGGCAGCAAGTTGCGCCCTCTGTTGCGTGTCGTCCAAGCTAACCAGCGGTTGACCGCGTTGCACGCGTTGTCCATCGGCTGCCCATACGTCGACGACGCGGCCGCCGATCGTACTGCCGACCTGAGCCGATTCGGCTTGCAGCGTGCCGCTGTAGGCGAAGGCGCTGGGGTGAGAACAGGCGGCCGCAAGAAGCGAGCCAGCGAGTGCCGGCACAAGCCGCGCCGGGACGAGGCATCTTTTCCGCGGCGTCGTGCCGACTCGGTCGACCGGACGGCTGCGGCCGGCCCGGGCGCAGGGGGATGCGCAACGCACGCCGGCCGCTTTGAACTTGGCAACGGCAGCCCCTGCTCGGCATCTCACGTGCCGGGCGCCAGCATGCGCGATAACTGCCGTGCGTTGACTGCCGCCTGACCGAAGCGGTGGTTGTTGAAGAAGACGTACGTTTCGTCGGTCTGCTCGTCCAGCGCCGCAATGCGCTCGACCCATTCGGCCAGTTCGGATTCGCTGTACAGGTAGTCGTAACGCTCGGCGGCCTGGGTGTGATGCCACCAGCGGGCGGCATTGCGGCCGTGGAAGCGAACGTAGCCGATGCGCGCGGTCACCTCCGCGGCGGGCCGCACGAGCGATCCCAAGCGCGGTTCGTCGACGTTGCATAAGCCGATCTGCAATTCGCGCAGGAGGCGCAGGGTTGCGTCGGTCTGCCAGTCTCGATGCCGAAACTCCGCCACGAGAGGCAGCGTCGGCCAGACATCGCGCAGGTGCCGCAGCCGCTCCCAGGCGCGAGGCGTGGGCCGCAGACTGTGGGGAAACTGCGCCAAGATCGCCCCCAGCTTGCCGCTGCTGCGCACGGGTTCGACGGCCTGCGCAAAGGCCCGGGCTTCCTCGAGGCTGAGATCGGCGTCGAGCGGGAGGTGGGTGAGACTGCCCGGCGCCTTGACGCAGAAGCGAAACTCCGGCGGCGTGCGCCGCTCCATGCTTGCGAAGACCCGGGGCGCGGGCGTCGCGTAATAGGTACTGTCGATTTCAACCGCACCGAAGCGGGCGGCATAGTAGGTCAACATCTGCGCCGGCTTCGTGCCCTTCGGGTAGAAAGGGCCTATCCAGTCACGATACGAGAAGCCGCAGGTGCCGACGTAGACGGTCACGGGCATCGCTTCGCAGTCCCTGCCGCCGAAACCTCATTGCGCGTTGGAGACCGCCAGATGCGTCTGACGGGCAAGCCAGCTTTCGAAGTCGGATGCCTCCATCGGCCGCGCGTAGAGGAAACCTTGAGCCAGCGTGCATCCCTCGCGCGCAAGCCAGCGAGCCTGTTCCGGGGTTTCGACCCCCTCGGCGATGACGTCGCGCCCCAGGTTGCGGCCGAGCGCGAGGATGGCCCGCACGATGGCGACGCTCTCCTCGTCGGCCGGAAGGCCGTCGACGAAAGACCGGTCGATCTTGATGGCATCTGCGCCGAGCTTCTTCAGGTACGACAGCGACGAGTAGTACGTCCCGAAATCATCCAGGACGCAGCGCAAGCCCAGGCGCTTGCAGTCGGCGATCGTGGCTTGAGCTGCGGTCGGGTCACGCAGAGCGGCGGTCTCGGTGATCTCGACATCAATATGGCGGGGGTCGGCGCCGCTTGCGGCAAGCGCCTCACGCACCGCCGCGACGAAGCCGGGATCCTGAAATTGACGTGCCGATAGGTTGACCCCAAGGCGCAAATGGAGGCCGCGTTCGGACCAGGCGTGCAGTTGCCGGAACGCCGTGCGCAGTACCCAAGTGCCGAGCAGGATCACGAGGTTTGTATCTTCGATCGGCGGGATGAACTGTTTGGGCGGGAGCTGGCCGCGTTCGGGGTGGCGCCAGCGCACGAGAGCTTCGCACCCGACCAGCGCCCTTGTGCGTATATTGAGGATGGGCTGGTACTCGAGAACGAACTCGGAGTGGGCCAACCCGCGGCGCACGCCTTCCCGAATGGCCTGGCGGTGGTGGAGTTCGCGGGCGATGGCCGTGCTGTAGAATGCAAACCGGTCGCCTCCTTCTTCCTTGGCGCGGTACATCGCAGCATCGGCATTGGCAAAGAGAAGCTCGGGGGTGTCGCCGTCGGTGGGGAACAGCGCGATGCCGGCGCTGGCCGTGAGGTAGAAATCGTGATGCGCGGTGTGAAACGGTTCGGCCAGGGTCCGGCAGATGCGGGCTGCAAGTTCGCGGACATCGCCCGGTTCGACGATATCCGTCACCAAGACGGCAAATTCGTCGCCGCCAAGACGCGCCACGACGTCCTCACGGCGCACGACCGCCTGAAGACGGCGGACAGCCTCGATGAGGATGCCGTCTCCGCCCGGGTGGCCGATGGTATCGTTGACGTCCTTGAAGCGGTCCAGGTCGACGTAGATCAGGCCAAAGCGGCGGCCGCGGCGACGGGCGGCTGCGATTGCGTCGGCGAGACGCACATGAAATTGGCGGCGGTTCGGGATGCCGGTCAGCGAATCGTGGTAAGCCAGGTAGGCGATTTGACGGTCCTGCTCGCGCATGAGGAGGATGCGGGCGATGTAGTCGGCGAGCAGCTCCACGTAGGCTCGGTCTTCGTCACCGGCCGGCAGCGTGGCGGCGTCCCGCGTGACAAAGAGGAGAGCGCACAGACGGTCCCCCATACGCAGTGTCGTCCCGATGATGCAGGAAGCACCCAGAGGGGCGGCGTCCGGCCCCGTCAGCACAAGGCTGTGTTCCTCCTCGAGGACGCGCTGCGCGAGCGCGGCTACGTCGGCGGGCAAACCCGGCGTGGCGGGGGCCAGGTAATCAATGACCGCCGCGCCGTTTTCGCGGTGCGCCAGCACGCCGTATTCGTAGCTCAGAGCGCGGCAGCCCTCTGCCAGGACGTGGCGCACCAAATCGTCGTGGCCCAGGTCAGACTGCGTCACCAGCCGCCACAAAGCATCCAGACGGCCGAGGCGGCGTTTCGCCCGGCGCTCTTCGTTCCTCAGGGTCGTCACGTCGCGAAACGACCAGACGCGCCCGACCGCGCGGCCATCCACCCGCTGCGGAATGGACAGACGTTCGAAGAGACGCCCGTCGGTGAACTCGATGACGTCGAAGCTCTCGGCCTCGGGTTGGGCGTAGAGATCCTTGACTTTGGTCAGGAAGGCCTGAGGGTCTTTGAGCTGCGCGAGGACGAACGCCAGCGCCTGATCGTCATCGCGCGAGGCCAGGACATCCTCGGGAATACGCCACATGCGATGGAAGCGCTCGTTGTAGCGCAGGATCTTGCCCTGCAGATCAACGACCAAGATGCCGTCGGCCGTTGCTTCCAGCGTCGCCAGCAGCTGGGAGCGCTCGTTGAGCAGCGCTTCGTAGCGCCGTGCCGCAAGCGCGGCTTCGCGCGCGGTGCCGACCCAGACCCATCGGCCGTCCAATGCTGTCCGGTGAACGGTGAGACGGATGGGGAAGTTTGAACCGTCGTGGTGGCGGCCCAGCGTCTCGTAGGCGCCGTCGCGCCACGTCTCGACCAGGGCGTCGACGCGCCTGCCGATCATGTCCGCGGCGGCGAATCCGAACATGCGCTCCGCGCCCGCGTTGCACGACACGATATCTCCGTGCTCGTCGCAGACCAGAATCGCGTCGCCGATGATGGCCATACGCTTGTAGAGACTATCGGCGCCGTCCGACCGGTGCGTGCGGTTCGGCTGCGGGGCAATGTTGTGACGTCTGTCACCGCACTTGGGGCCCCAGCACCGGCTTTGGCATCCTGCTCCGCCGCAGCCGGGGCAGGGAACGGTGTACCCGCGGGGCGTGCATCCGGCCGGCAAGAGAAACGTCACGACCTGGGGGGAGGGCGTCGCGGCGCCTGGCGGACGCTGACCGAGCGTCAGGATGGCGTATCGGAGTCGAGTCCGGCGGGCTGACAGAGTTCGATCAAAGTACCCCCGGTGTACGACGGATGGATGAAAGCGATGCGGTTGCCGTGTGCACCGCGCCGCGGGTGTTCGTCGATAAGCGGCACGCCGCTGTCTTTCAGGCGCGCGAGCTCCGCCCGGATGTCCGCGACGCGATAGGCAACATGATGCAGCCGGGCCCGATGCGTGCCCAAGAAGCGTGCAATCGGCGAGTTAGGATCAAGAGGCGTCAGCAGCTCGATGATCGCGTTCCCCGCGCGCAGCCCGACCACGTCCACGCCCTGCTCCCGGATCCGCTCGCGGTAGGCAACGGAGAATCCCAAACGGGCAAATGTGGCTTCGGTTTCCGACGCATCCGCAACCACCAGGGCCACGTGGTCGAGGTCGGGAGGGTTCGTCATACGGCGTGGGCGGGGCGGTAGGTGGAGAACACCGCACGCAGCGCATCGCAGATTTCGCCCAGCGTGCAGCGCGCGTCCACGGCTGCGATGAAGGCGGGCATCAGAGGCGCTTGTGAGCGGGCGGCGTCGGTGACGGCTCGCAAGCAGGCGACAACCCGCTGGCCGTCGCGCGCGGCGCGTACCTGCGCAAGGCGCCGGCACTGTTCGCGTTCCAGGGCTGGGTCGATGCGTTGCAGGCGAATGTTCTGCGCACGGCTCTCGGGATCGGCGAAGCGGTTGACGCCGACGATGACGAGCTCGCCGGCATCGATGGCGCGCTGGGTCTGGTAGGCGGTGTCGGCGATCTGCTGCTGCATCCAGCCGCTCTCGATGACCGCAACGGCGCCCCCGCGCGCGCTCACCTCATCCATCAACCGGCGCGCCTGCGCCGCCAGATCGGCGGTCAGGCGCTCGATAAAGTAGGAACCGCCCAACGGATCGGCGGTGTCCGGAATGCCGGTCTCGTAGGCAATGATCTGCTGGGTGCGCAACGCCAGCCGGGCCGCATCTTGGGTGGGTAGCGCGAGTGCTTCGTCCGCGGCATTCGTGTGCAGAGACTGGGTGCCTCCTAAGACCGCCGCCAGCGCCTGCAGGGTGACGCGCACGACGTTGTTCTCGGGTTCCTGCGCGGTGAGAGTTGAGCCGCCGGTCTGGGTGTGGAAGCGCATCAGCCACGAGCGCGGCGAGCGGGCACCGAACTCGTCGCGAAGCATGTGGGCCCACAGCTGACGGGCCGCCCGAAACTTAGCGATTTCTTCGAAGAAGTGATTGTGCGCATTCCAGAAAAAAGAGATGCGCGGCGCGACGGCATCCACCGCCAGGCCGGCATCCATCGCCGCCTGCAGGTACGCACGCGCGTTGCAGAGTGTAAACGCCAGCTCCTGCGCCGCATTGGCACCCGCCTCGCGAATGTGGTAGCCGCTGATGCTGATCGTGTTCCAGTGCGGGACGTGCTCGGCGCAGTATCGCATGAGGTCGGTCACCAGGCGCAATGATGGCGCGGGCGGGTAGATGTACGTTCCGCGCGCCGCGTACTCTTTGAGGATGTCGTTTTGCGACGTACCGGCCAGCGCATCCCAGGGGATGCCGCGCCGTCGAGCAACCACCAGGTACATGGCGAGCAGGATGGCGGCCGGCGCGTTGATCGTCATCGAGACGCTGACGCGATCCAGCGGAATGCCGTCGAAGAGCGTCTCCATGTCGTCCACGGTGTCGATCGCGACGCCCGTCCGTCCCACCTCGCCCGCCGCCAGGGGAGCGTCCGAGTCCAGGCCCATCTGGGTCGGGAGATCAAAGGCCACCGAGAGGCCGGTCTGACCCTGCGACAGGAGGTAGCGATAGCGTTCGTTCGATTCGCGTGCGGTCGCGTAGCCGGCGTATTGGCGCATCGTCCACAGACGGCTGCGGTACATATGCTCGGCGATACCGCGCGTGTACGGAAACTCGCCCGGGCCAGGCTGATCCGGCAAGTTAAGATCTGCGACGTCCGCGGCGCGATAGACGGATGCGACGGGAATGCCGCTTGTCGTGTGGCGCGCCTTCATGGGCGCAGCCTTAGGCGCGCGCCCCCGGCATTCCGTCCGCCCATGCTTGCGGTGACTGGCCGCATTCCGCCGATTTACGGCAAACAAGGTCCAAAAACGGCGGTGCCCTGTCTTCGCCCGATACTCCGCCGGCATCGGGCCGGTCGTTAGGGCGTGGCGCGGCGGTCTTGTCGATTCTGTTCAAACCCGGGCGACTCACCCGGGACGGCGTCGGGAGAGCGGTAGGCACCCTCGGGAGGATGGTGGGGCCGGCTGCCATCCCCCAGCGTCACGAGGGTCGTCCCTCGCTCGACCGTCTGACCGACCTGCGCCGCCACCGACAGCACGACGCCCGGCGCACGCGCGGTGACTTCATTCATCATCTTCATCGCCTCGACGACCGCGACGACCTGACCGGGTACAACGGCGTCTCCCGGCTTCACGCGTAGCTCGGCCAAAATGCCGTGCATGGGTGAGGTCACCGCGATGTGGCCCTGGTGGCCGCCTTCGGCCAGCGGTGCCCCGTGGACGGGTGCAACCCAACTGGATGCGCCCGGCGCGGCAGGCGCGCGGGACTGCAGGCCCGCGACGGTGACCGTAAATCTCTTTCCCTCGACCTCGACGGTGAGGGTTTGCACTCCGCCCGCCGAAGGAGATGATGCGGATGGGCCGGCGCCGGCGGCCTCAGGCTCCCGCAGCGCCGCGGCACGTTGCTTGAGGAACTCTGCGACGGTCGCCGTCGTGTACTCGCCCGACCGGAAGGCCGGGTCGGCGATGAGCAGCCGGTACAACGGGATTGTCGTCTCCACCCCGTCGACGAGGTACTCGCGCAGGGCCCGCAGCATCCGGGTCCTTGCTTCGTCGCGGTCGGCGCCCCAGGCGACCAACTTGGCAATCAGCGAGTCGTAGTCGGCACGGACTTCCCAGCCGGCGAACGCCGCACTATCCACCCGGATGCCCGGGCCGCCCGGTTCGACGTAGCGGATGATCCGGCCGGGTGCAGGTGCAAAATCGCGACCCGGTGCTTCGGCGTTGATGCGGCATTCGATGGCGTGACCGCGCGGCACGAGATCGTCCTGGGAGCACCACAACGGCTCGCCGGCGGCAACGCGAATCTGCGCTTTGACGAGGTCAAAACCGTACACCATTTCGCTGACGGTGTGCTCAACCTGAATGCGCGTGTTCATCTCGAGAAAGTAGAAGGAATCGCCGTCGACCAGACACTCGATCGTTCCCACGCTGTCGTAGCCAATCCGGCGCGCGAGGTTGAGGGCGGCCGCGTGCATGCGTTCGCGAAGGCCGGATGCAATGCAGGCCGGGCTCTCCTCAATCAACTTCTGGTGGCGGCGCTGCAGCGAGCAGTCGCGCTCGCCCAGGTGAACCGCGGCCCCGTACCGGTCGCACAGGACCTGGACTTCGACGTGTTTGGGCCGCGCCAGGTAGCGCTCGAGGTAGACTCGCCCGTCTCCGAAGTACGCGGCGGCCTCCTTGCGTGCGAGCGACCAGGCGGATGCAACGTCGGCCGGGGTCGGGGCGACTTTGAGACCCTTGCCGCCGCCGCCAGCGGAGGCCTTGATGGCCACAGGGTAGCCGATGCGTTCTGCTATCTCGAGAACCGCAGCCGGATCGGTCACTTCGGCCGTCGAGCCTTCGACAAGCGGCAGGTTCGCCGTCCGGGCGGTCTCGCGGGCTGCGAGTTTGTCACCCATGCGCGCCATGGCCGCAACCGACGGACCGATGAAGGTCAGACCGTGTGCTGCACAGGCCGCGGCAAAGGACGCGTTCTCTGCCAGAAACCCATACCCAGGATGCACGGCATCGCAGCGCGAGCGCGCCGCCACCGCCAAAAGTTTCTCGATATTCAGATAGGATTGCGCCGCCGCCGCGGGGCCGATGTGGTAGGCTTCATCCGCCAGCTGGACGTGCAGTGCGTCGCGATCGGCATCGGAATACACGGCAATCGTTGCCACGTCCAGTTCGCGGCAGGCGCGGATGATGCGCAGCGCGATCTCGCCGCGGTTGGCGACAAGGATGCGCTTAAACATGGTGTGCGACCTGTTCCAGACGTGCCCGCTCGCGCCACGACAACCCCTCGAACGCCACCTGAACCGGCATTCCAAGGGCCTGCCAGAGTCGGCCGGCGCGCGCGGACGACGGCCTCGGCATCGCCGCAAGAAACTGCAGGGCGACCTCGATTGCAGCGGCCTCGTCGAGGGAGGGTTGCGGTGCAATCGCGAGAATCTTCACAGCGGGATGTTGCCGTGCTTGCGCGCCGGGCGGCCAACCCGCTTGCCGTCCAGCGTGCGCAAAGCCCGGATGAGCAGCGGTCGGGTGCGAGCCGGATCGATGACCGCATCCAGGTAGCCGCGCTCGGCTGCCACGTACGGGTTGGCGAAGCGCTCGACGTACTCGGCCACCAATTCCTGCGTGCGGGCTTCGGGATCGGCGGCCCGCGCAATCTCCTCGCGGAAGATGATCTTGACCGCACCCTGCGGACCCATGACCGCGATCTCCGCCGTCGGCCAGGCCAGGTTGACGTCGGCCCGGATGTGCTTGCTGCACATGACGTCGTAGGCGCCGCCGTAAGCTTTGCGCGTGATGACGGTCAGCTTGGGCACGGTCGCTTCGGCAAAGGCATAGAGGAGCTTGGCACCGTGCTTGATGATCCCGCCGTGCTCTTGGTCCAGGCCCGGCAAAAACCCCGGAACGTCGACGAAGGTGACCAGCGGGATGTTGAACGCATCGCAGAAACGGACGAAGCGGGCGCCTTTGACCGAGGCATCGATGTCCAACACGCCGGCCAAGACCGCCGGCTGGTTGGCGACCACGCCGACCGGTCGCCCGTCCAGGCGCGCGAAACCGACCAGGAGAGAACCGCCGAAACCTTCGTGCACTTCAAAGAAGTCCGCACGGTCAACGACGCGCAGGATGATCTGGCGCATGTCGTAGGGCAGGTGGGAGGCTTCGGGTATGATGTCGATCAGGCTGTCGTCGCCGCGTTCCGGGTCGTCGTCTGCAGCCGTAGCCGGCGGATCGTCCAGATTATTCGAGGGCAAAAAGGAGAGCAGGCGACGGACCTGGGCGAAGGCATCGGCTTCGGTCGGCGCCACGAATTGGGCCACGCCGCTTTTTGTGGCGTGCGTCTGCGCCCCGCCTAGCTCCTCGAACGTCACCTCCTGACCGGTCACCGTCTTGATGATCTCCGGTCCGGTAATGAACATGTGCGCGATGCGATCCACCATCAGGATAAAGTCGGTGATGGCCGGGCTGTAGACGGCCCCGCCCGCGCACGGACCGGCGATGAGCGAGATCTGGGGAACGACACCCGAGGCCTGAACGTTGCGCCAAAAAATCTCGGCATAGCCGCCCAGGCTGACGACCCCCTCCTGGATGCGCGCCCCGCCCGAATCATTGATGCCGATGATCGGACAGCCGATCGTCAGAGCAAGGTCCATGATTTTACAGATCTTTGCGGCGAAGACTTCCCCGAGCGAGCCGCCGAGAACGGTAAAATCCTGGGAGAAGACACACACGCGGCGCCCGTCCACCGTTCCATGACCTGTGACGACGCCGTCGCCGACGAAGCGCTTGTCGGCCAAGCCGAACGCATCCGTGCGGTGCACGGCGAAGGCATCCAGCTCAATGAACGAGCCGGGATCCACAAGCAACTCAATGCGTTCGCGGGCGGTCAGCTTGCCGCGCTCGTGTTGGCGGGCAATCGCGGCTTCACCGGCCGGGGCGGCGGCCTGCGCAAGTTTTTGGCGCAGCAATTCAAGCTTGGCCTCGTGACTCATACTCGGGCCTTACCGCGCGGGACCGGCGCGAACCTCCGTGGCAGACGCCGGGTGCTGCGGTGCAGCGGGATGTTCTGCACCGCCGGCACTGCGTCCATGCGAAGTGCCGGCGGTGTCGTGCTTACCGATCCGTCGCCCAGCACAGGACGCTCTGCCGTGCCGCCCGAAAGGCGACCCCGCATGGCTCAGGTCCTTATGCTGCAATTCGACACGGACCCCGCGTGTGCCGAGCGTTGCCATCTGTTGCGCGCGGCCGGTTTTGAGGTCGCGCAAGCCGAACCACGTTGGCCCGAGTTTTTCGATGCGGTCGCTGCGCACCGGCCGTCGGTCATCGTGATTGCCGCAAGCCGCATTTCCACGCATGCTCTAGAAGCAGCCCGCTACCTGGGCGAGGGTTTCGCGACGCGCGACATTCCCGTCATCCTGGTGGACGTGCGACCCGAAGACCGCAAGAGAGCTGCGACGTCGGCACCCCGCGCCCGCATTGTCGAGCGTGGCGATCTCGTGCCGGCGGTGAAAGCGGCCTTAGAACCGACTCGGGCCAGGCCAAACGGGTAGGACCTTCGCCCAGGCCGCGTGGGCGGAAGACGTATATCGGTCGCGCTTGCGCGGTCGAGAGGTAAGATGTGTAGCGGCCGCGCTTGCGCGGCCGAGAGATAAGATGTGTAGCGGCCGCGCTTGCGCGGCCGAGAGAACGTTCGGCTAGAGAGAACGCAGCAGATATGTCAGAGCCGCTTGCAACTGCGGATCCCGGCCGCCGGCGCGGTTACGAGCCGTTGCGGGTACGCGATCATCCGGTATGACGCCTCGACCTTCAAGTTGGCGGCCGCGCGCATCGTAGATGGCCAGGGTGGCAACCCGAAGGAGTCCGCCGTCCGCCAAGCGTTCCTCGGCATCCACGCCCAGCACGTGTTTGGCCGTCGGCTCTCCGATCACAATGGCCCGGTGGTAGATCTGAAGCGCCGAAGCCAGGATCTCCGCGCCGCTTTCGCTGGTCCCGTCAACCACGACAGCCAAACGTCCGCCATAGTGAATGCCGGCCGCGGCGCTCGCACGAAAGAGGCGGACGCCCAAGATCCGATAGCGGCTGCGGGCGCCGGCAACCACGGTCCCCGGCGGTAAGAAGACTCCGGCCGTCGCGGCCACCGAGTCGATCATGCCGCCCGGGTTGCCGCGCAGGTCCAACACCAAGGCCGGTTTTGACGCCAAGGAGGCCATAGCCCAGCCTAGCTCCGTGGCCATGTGGTCCGGGAACGACCCCACGTGAAGGTAGCCGACGCGAGGAGTCAGAGAAGACCAATCCATTTCCGACCCCGGCCGCGCCGGGCCGGCGTCCGGGCCGCTCCCCGTACGCTCATCTGCGGCATCCCCCGACGGTGGAAAAATTCCGGTGTGGCTGTCGCCCAGATACTGCAGCATCTTTCGCAAGAGGACATAGCGTTCCGCGACGGTCGGCGCGCGGAGGACCAGCGGCCGGAACTCTTCGGTGATCCGGCGCCAATTGCGGCCGTGGAAAGATGGATCGTAGTACCGCAGGGCGACGGTCATCGCCACCTCGTTGAAGACCCGTTCGCCGGGCGGTTCGCGGACCAGGCGCTCAATCCAGGTTGCGGCGACGGCCGCTACGGCAGCTAGGCAAGCCGCGGCTACGGCAGCTCTGCGCAGCCGCCGCCGGCGGCGCAACGCCACATACGGACGCGCCGCCGACTCGAAGTCAAGCACGGCGTCCATCGCCGGCCAGGTGTGCGGCGTCGCCCCCTCCGATACGGTACAGCCACTCGTCGAATGTCGTGTGCGCGACGCTCTCGCCTCGCAGCTCCCGGCGCAATTCCCCGAGCGTGCACGACGTCTCGGCCACCGCGTCGTGCTTGTGGATGCTTTCGTCGTTGCGCTGGCGCGCGAAGACGAAACTGTCGTCCGGAAGGTCTGTCAGCGCGTCGTGCACGTAGCGCAGCATCTCGCGGACAACGTCCTCGACGAAGCGCGGGCTGTGATGAGCTTTGGTGACGACGAAGAGTTCGTCCGGCCGTTTGAGCAAGTCGTATGTCTCGGAGGACATGGACTGTTCGACGATCTCGACGAGCTGCGCGACTTCCACCGGCTGCTCGGAACCGATGATTAGTGTCCCGCATCCGCGCTGGTTGTGTGTCGGCATCGGGATCAGGCTGAGAACCTTGTCCACCTGTGCCTCCGCGAAGCCTTCGGCCAGCAAACGTTCTCGAGACCAGTCGGCGAACATAGACTGGGCGCAGGGACAGGCGGTCATTCCCTCGACCTCGACGCCCACGGCGCGCCGCGTGCCGCGGGGCGTCGCCGCAGCCCGGCCGAGGATCGTGTAGAACTCCCGAACGGGCAGCGCGCTGACCGGGGTGTGACGGCGCAGGCCGAGTGCGGCCCGCACCCGGACTTCAGCCCGTTCCGCATTCTGGCTTTCCACCACCCGGCGCGCCAGCTCGGCCGCCAGCGCATCGACGCTCTGACCGTCGCACGTCAGCTCGGCGAGGGCGTCTTCCAGGTCTTGCGAGAATCGCGACATGTGTACCCCGGCGTGCTGTGCGTCCAGGTCGACGTACACATCCAGAGTCGCCAGCGTCTGCTGGAGGTCCCCGCCGTCCGCACGCACACAGAGCAGCGTTCGCACGCCCTCGACCCCCACCCGATTGAGAGCCAGGGGCACAAGGGGTCTCGCTTCTTGGACGTCGCGCCGGATGCGGGTGACGAGCCCTCCCTCCCGCCGGCTCACACCCGAAGCATCGACACCGCGCGCCAGCTCGGCGATCGTCTTGCCCGATCGAGGGTCGACGAGTTCGGGCGCGATCTCGGCCAGAGGCACGAGAACGAAGGCGCGTTCGGTCAGACCCGGATGGGGGATGGTGCAGGCGTGATCGGCCAGGACGAGATCGCCGTACAGGAGCAAGTCGAGGTCAATGGCCCGCGGCCCGAGCGGCGTGCCGGGTTGACGACCGACCTGGCGCTCGATCGCGGCCAGGGCGTTTCGCAACTCGTGCGGTGCCAGGACCGTGTAGCCGGTACAGACCAAGTTGAGGAAGTTGGGCTGGTCGCGAAAGCCGACCGGCAGCGTGTCGTACACCGAGGAGATCCGGTCGATCCGAACAACGGTTCGCAACCGCTGCAACGCGGCAACGAGGTTCCCTTGGCGGTCGCCGATGTTGGATCCCAAGGCAATCGCCACCCGGTGTTCGGTGCGGGCGGCTGTGGACGAGGCGCTGGTGGACACGGCGTGGGCTTCGCGCAGCGCGTTGGCGATTCCGGTCGCGGTCCTTGACAGTCGCGTCCATCCGCGAGTATCATCGCAGTAGGCCTCAAGGGCCGCGCTCCACGGCGTACTGATCGGCGAGCGGGTCGGGCGACGAACCCGCATCCGGATTGTGCAATCCGGGCGTAGCGATTGGCAGCTCCAATCGGGCGAAAGCCGATGCACCATCCTGAGTTCTCTCGGGCACCAGTACAGCACGGACCGCGTTCCTTGAGGCTTGCGCATTGTGGAGCTCACCTCGGCTTCGGCCGATGACCCCTCCAAAGGCGGGCCGGCGGGTTGAATGCGAACGCAGGACCGGCGTCGAACATACCAGCGGGGTAAATCCTCGCCGCCGCGTGCGGCAGCCGGGGCGCAGCTCCCATCCAGGCGCCCAAGGAGAGAGAGACGAGCATGTCCATGTGGGAACCGTTTACCGAGCGCGCGCGCCGCTCGATCGTGCTGGCGCAAGAAGAGGCCCAGCGCCTTGGTAACAACTACATCGGGACAGAACACATCCTGCTTGGCATCATCAGCGAAGGCGAGAGCCTGGCGGCCAAAGTGTTGGAAACGTTGGGCGTCAACCTGGCCAAGGTTCGGGCTGAAGTCGAGGCCATTGTCGGGCGGGGCGGCCAGACCGTGCAGCAGGAGATGGTGTTCACGCCGCGCGCCAAGCGCGTCATCGAACTGGCTTTCGATGAAGCACGCCAGCTCAACCACAACTACATCGGGACCGAGCACCTCCTACTCGGTCTCATCCGCGAGGGGGAGGGCGTGGCGGCCCGCGTGCTGACCAACCTCGGCGTCGACCCGGCCAAGGTGCGCTCTCAGACAACCTCGCTCTTGGGGGCGGAAACCCAAGCCCCGAGCGCGGCCAAGGGCAAGAGCAAGACACCGACCCTGGATGCCTACGGCCGAGACCTGACCCAGTTGGCGCGTGAAGGCAAGCTGGACCCGGTCATCGGGCGGAACACGGAGATCGAGCGCGTCATCCAAATCCTGTCTCGCCGCACGAAGAACAATCCAGCCTTGATCGGCGAGCCCGGGGTCGGGAAGACGGCGATTGCCGAAGGCTTGGCGCAGCGTGTCGTTAACGGCGACGTCCCCGAACCGCTGCGCGACAAACGGGTCATTACGCTGGATCTGGCGGGTCTGGTGGCCGGCACGAAGTACCGCGGCGAGTTCGAAGAGCGCATGAAGCGCGTCATGGACGAGATCCGGGGTGCGGCCGGCGAAATCATCCTGTTCATCGACGAACTGCACACCCTCGTTGGAGCTGGGGCTGCGGAAGGCGCCATCGATGCCAGCAACATCATTAAGCCGGCTCTGGCGCGCGGCGAGCTGCAGTGCATCGGCGCCACGACCCTCAACGAGTTCCGCAAGCACATCGAGAAGGACTCGGCTCTCGAGCGGCGCTTCCAGTCAATCATGGTCGGCGAGCCGTCGGTGGAGGAGACGATCGAAATCCTCAAAGGCTTGCGGGATCGCTACGAGGCGCACCACAAAGTCAAGATCAGCGATGAGGCATTGGAGGCGGCGGCGCGATTGGCCGACCGCTACATCACCGATCGCTTCCTCCCCGACAAAGCGGTGGACCTCATGGATGAGGCCGCCTCGCGAGTCCGTCTCCAGTCCACCTCCCTGCCGCCAGAGATCCGCGACATCGAGAACGAGCTGCGCAAGGTGCGGACCGAGAAGGAGTCGTTCATTAAGGCTCAGGAGTTTGAAAAGGCCGCCCAGGTGCGCGACCGCGAGGATAAGCTGCGCACCAAGAAGCTGCAGCTCGAAGAAGAGTGGCGCAGCAAGCGGACGCAGTCGGGCGGTTTGCCGAGCGTCGTGGGCGCCGAGGAAATCGCCCACATCGTCTCCACCTGGACCCGCATTCCGGTGAGCAAGCTCAAGGAAGAGGAGACGATGAAGCTGCTCAATATGGAGGAGGCGCTCCACCGGCGCATCGTTGGACAGGACGAGGCGATCAAGGTCATCACCCGCGCCATCCGGCGCGCGCGGGCCGGCCTCAAAAATCCCATGCGACCCATCGGGTCCTTCATCTTCCTGGGTCCGACGGGCGTCGGCAAGACCGAGCTGGCGCGCACGCTGGCCGAGTTTCTCTTCGACGACGTGGACGCCATGGTGCGCATCGACATGTCCGAGTACATGGAGAAGTACTCCGTGTCGCGCCTGGTCGGTGCGCCGCCAGGTTACGTGGGGTACGAGGAGGGCGGCCAGCTGACCGAAGCCGTACGCCGCCGGCCGTACGCGGTCGTACTGTTGGATGAGATCGAAAAGGCTCACCCCGACGTCTTCAACCTGCTGCTGCAGGTGCTGGAGGACGGCCGGCTGACCGATTCCCAGGGCCGCATCGTCGACTTCAAACACACCGTCATCATCATGACGAGCAACGTCGGAACCACGGGCCTTGTCAAGACGGCCGAGATCGGCTTTCGTCCCGTCAAGGACGAAGGCTCGCCTACCGTGCGCTACGAGCGGATGAAGAACCGGATCCTGGAGGAAGTCAAGCACCTCTTCCGGCCGGAGTTCCTCAACCGCATCGACGAGGTGGTCGTCTTTCACGCGCTCGAGCTGGAGCAGATCAAACAGATCGTGGCGCTCGAACTGGCGAAGGTGGTCAAGGAGCTCGAGAATCAGCGCATGACGCTGGAGGCCACCGAGGCGGCCAAGGAACTCATCGCGCGCGAGGGATGGGATCCGCAGTTCGGGGCTCGGCCTCTGCGGCGGGCTATCCAGCGCCTGGTCGAAGACCCTCTGTCGGAAGAGCTCCTGCGCGGGGCATTCGGGGTGGGTGACCACATCCAGCTCGACGTCGAGGACGGCAAGACCGTGTTCCGCAAGATCGGCGAGCCGCTGAAACCTCCGCAGCCGGAACCGGCCGCGTCCTAAAGACCGGTCAAGCCCGCGTCTGCGGGCCCCGGGTTGCACCCGGCCTGCCGGCCGCCCGGCGGGCCGACGCCGATGTTCGGCTGCGGGGCCGTACCGCGTTTCCTCGGAGCTTCCCCGATCTTTGAAGCACGCGCCGGAGGCCGTCGGGCGCACCTCTGCCAACCCATCCGGTGTGACAACCCTGGGCATCTTGGTAGGGGGCGGGCCCGCTCCCGGCATTAACGGCGTCATCGCAGCCGCGACGATTGAAGCCATCAACGAAGGCTGCCGCGTCCTGGGCATCTACGACGGCTACCACTGGCTTGCGGCCGGGGATACCGGTCACGTGACCGAGTTGCGCATCGAGGACGTCAGCCGGATCCACTGGCTGGGAGGCTCGCTCTTGCGCACGTCGCGCACCAACCCGGCGCAGAGTCCCCAGACGCTGGCCAACGCGCTGCGCGTCGTGCGCGACCTGGGCATCACGCATCTCCTATGCATTGGCGGCGACGACACAACGTTCGGGGCGCTGCGCCTGGCGGAAGCGGCGGGCGGCGAGCTGCACGTGGCCACGGTGCCCAAGACGATCGACAACGACCTCCCGCTGCCCGACAACATGCCGACATTCGGGTTCGAGACGGCGCGCGCCGTCGGCACGAGCATTGTCGAGAGCCTCATGGAGGATGCACGGACGACGACCCGTTGGTACCTCGTCGTCACGATGGGCCGCAAATCGGGTGCCCTGGCCCTGGGCATCGCCAAGGCGGCCGGCGCGACCCTGGCCACGATTCCCGAAGAGTTTGGACCGCCTCCCGTGCCGCTGGCGCTTGTCACGGATACGATCCTCGGCAGTATTCTGAAGCGGCGTGCCGCCGGTCACGATCACGGCGTGGCTCTCGTCGCCGAGGGTGTCGGAGAAAAATTGGATCGGGAGGAGCTTGGCAGGCTCGAGGTGAGCCGGGATGCGTACGGCAACGTTCGGCTGGCCGAACTGGGTTTGAGCGGCCTTCTGTCGGCTGCCCTCAAACGCAGCCTCAGCGAGTTGGGTCTTCCCATCACCGTCGTTGCCAAGGACATCGGCTACGAGCTGCGTTGCGCCAAGCCGGTAGCCTTCGACATTGAGTACGCGCGGACGCTGGGTTATGGCGCGGTGCGCTATCTGTTGACTGGCGGTTCGGGTGCCATGGTCGCCCTGCGCGGCGGCAAGGTCACGCCTGTGACGCTGCAGGAGATGACCGACCCGCTCACAGGGCGCATTCGTGTGCGGCTGGTGGATACGCGCACCGAAGCGTACGAAGTCGGGCGTAAGTACATGATCCGGCTTGAGCCCGGCGACTTCGAGGAACCTCGACTCTCACGGTTGGCGGCGGCCGCCGGGATGGACGCGCGCCAGTTTCAGCAGCGTTTTGAGCCTGTCGTGCACGCCACTGAGCACGTGCCTTCCATCTGACCGGCCGTTTGAGACGGCCACGGGCAGGGAATCGCCGCCGGCCGCCCGGTAGTGCAGGTACTTCACGAGCCGGACGCGGGTCCCGAATTTGGTGACCGAAAAGCAGACGTCATCCATGAGGGATCGCATGATGAAGATCCCCAGTCCGCGCATGCCCAAGCGTTCAGGCGGCAGGCACTCGCCCTTGCCGGCCGGATCAAACCCGCGTCCGGCATCGGCCACTTCAACAACCACGGCCTTCCGGAGTTTGTCATATGAGCAGGCGACGGTAAAGTGGCCATCCGCCACATGTCCGTGCTCGGCCGCGTTGTTGCACGCCTCGCCGGCAGCCAGGGTCAGGTCGTTGACCTCAGCCGGGGAAAGCCCGCAGGAACGGGCAAAAGACGCCAGGTCCCGGCGGGCACGCGGGACAGAGGAATAGTTGCTCGCATAGCGGCGCCGAAAGCCTCTCATGGCACAAACATGCTACTGATTAGCATTCCCCGCCGGCCAAAGCCAAAACCTCACCTCAGCCGCTTTTTGTGCCGACGAAGGCGTGGCTGACGAGATTGGCGCCAAACCAGTACCCCACTTCCCGCACATCGCGCACCCCGAGGATGAGAACATCCGCCCGTTTGCCCGGTGTCAGGCTGCCCACCTCGCCGGCCAAGCCCAGAGAGTAGGCGGCATTGAGGGTGACCGCCGCAAGCGCCTCATGAGCCTGCAGGCCCATCCACCGGCGTGCGATGTGGATGACCATTTGGAGCGAAAAGCACGGGCAGGTGCCGGGGTTGTAGTCGGTTGCCAAAGCGACCGGCACGCCGGCGGCCATGAGCTCACGGGCCGGAGCTTGGCGCGGCAAGCCGAGGAAGGCGGCGGTTGCCGGGCACAGGACGGCGATGCAGCCCGCATGGGCCAGCGCCGCGATGTCGGCGGGCGTGATAAAGGTGAGGTGGTCGGCGCAGACCGCACGCAGGCGCGCCGCCAGCTGCGCGCCGCCGCTGTGGCTGAGTTCCTCGGCATGCAGACGCGCCCGCAGACCGTGCGCCGCACACCTGCGCAGGAAGCGCTCGCACTGATCGGGCGAGAAAAAGCCGATCTCGCAGAACGCATCCGCAAAGCGCGCCACACCCTGACGGGCAACCGGTTCGACGACGTCCCGGCACAGGTAGGCAACGAAGTCATCCGCCGTGCCATACTCGGGGGGCACGGCGTGAGCTCCGCAAAACGTCGCGATGACGCGCGGCTGTCCGGCGTCGCGGCCCAGGCGCTCGCAAACGGCCAGCAGGCGCAGTTCGCCGTCACGCGTCAAGTCGTAGCCGGACTTGATCTCGACGGTTGTCGTGCCGTGCCGTCGCATGAGGTCCAACCGCTCGCGGCCGTGCGTTAAAAGTTCGTCCTCACATGCCCGGCGTGTTGCGGCGATCGTGTGGGCCATGCCCAAACGAGGCGGGCGGCCGGCCGCCAGGTCCTCGAAGTCAGCCGCCCGGTCACCCGCAAAGAGCGCGTGCGTGTGCGCATCCACGAAGCCCGGCACGACGAGCCTGCCGCCCGCATCGTAGTCGGCAAACGAGGAACCAAACCGCGAGCGCGCGTGCGCGATGCGCTCCGCGCACACCGCGTACGAACCGGCTGTGGTGATGACGCCGTTTTCGGCGAGAAGGCAGCCGCGAGCGACGACCCCCATGTCGTCCGCGTCGATGCGGGCCTGCGGCCCGGCGGCGGCAGCTAGCGGTTGCAGCGTGACAAGCGTTGCGTTGTGGATAAGGTAGGAGCGCGGTGCGGCGGCCTCTACCACGTGACGTGCGACGGCTCAATGGCGGCAACCCGGGCATAGTAGGCGGCGCTCGTCGCCAGAACCGATAGCGGTGCGACGCCGACCAGTTCACAAGCTGCAATGCGGACGCCGGCCGCCGCGGCCTCGGCTCGAACGAGTTCCGTGACGCGGTAGAGAGGCGCGGCGGTGACGTCCACGACGTTCATCGAGACCTGCACCAGGCCGCCGGGCAGGGCAAATCCGAGGGCCTTGATGCCGATCAGCCCGCCGGAACGCTGCCGTACGCTTCGCGCGATACGCTCGGCGAGCGCGAGATCGGTTGTCGCCAAGTTGACGTTAAAGGCGACGAGGACGCCGCGGGCGCCGACGGCAGTGGCGCCGGCGGTCGGATGGAGAGCCGGTTCGCCGACGTCCGGATGCCGCTGCGGGTCACTCACCGCGGTGAGCAGGCCCTCGAACTGGCCCTTGCGGAGGGCCGCCAAGTCACGCCGGTCGGGACGCGTGGCGGCGCGTTCATAGAAGTAACAGGGGATGCGATAGCGCTCCCACAGGCCTTGCGCACAGCGACGTGCCAGCAGCACCGCCTCGTCCATCGTCGCGCCATCGAGGGGGACAAAGGGCACGACGTCCAGTGCGCCGATGCGGGGATGCTCGCCGCGATGCGTGCGCAGGTCGACGTGCTCGACAGCCACACCGGCGATGCGCAGGGCGGCCTCGACGACGCCGTCGCCGGTCCCGACCAGAGTGAAGACGCTGCGGTTGTGGGCGGGGTCGCTCTGAACGTCGATCAGCCGCACGCCCGGCGTCTGAGCGGCGGCCGCCGCAATGGTCTCAATGACCTCCCGGCGCCGGCCCTCGGAAACGTTGGGAACGCATTCGAAGAGCTTCTTCATCCGGCGAGAGCCCGTTTGCGCCGGGCAGGCCGCGTCCCTTGCAATACGTAAGGTAGGGGCCGTCCATGAGCGTTCTCCCAACGCGGGTCGACGCCGCGTCCGCCGACTTTGCAGCCAATCGCGAGGCGATGTGTGGGCTGCTGGCCGAGTTGTCGGAGCGTACCATGCGCGTCAGCGGCGGCGGCGGACCAGAGGCGATGGCGTTGCACGTTTCCCGCAACAAGCTGCCGGTTCGCGAACGGATTGCCCGGTTGCTCGACCCCGAGACGGCTTTCCTTGAATTGTCGACCTTGGCCGCCTGGGATATGTATGACAATCAGGCTCCGGCGGCCGGGATCGTCACCGGCATTGGGCTCGTAAGCGGCCGCGAGTGCGTCATCGTTGCCAACGATGCGACGGTCAAAGGCGGCACGTACTATCCGATGACCGTCAAAAAGCATCTCCGGGCTCAGGAGATCGCCGAGCAAAACCGCCTGCCCTGCATTTACCTCGTGGATTCGGGCGGCGCCTACCTGCCGCTCCAGGCGGAGGTGTTTCCGGATCGCGATCACTTCGGACGCATCTTTTACAATCAGGCGCGCATGTCGCGGCTTGGCATCCCGCAGATTGCGGTGGTGATGGGGTCGTGCACGGCAGGCGGCGCCTACGTTCCAGCGATGTCGGACGAGACGATCATCGTCAAAGGGCAGGGCACGATCTTTTTGGGCGGCCCGCCGCTTGTGAAGGCCGCGACGGGCGAGATCGTCAGTGCCGAGGAATTGGGCGGCGCGGACGTTCACTGCCGCATCTCGGGGGTGACCGACCACTACGCCCTGTCCGACGATCACGCCCTGGCGTTGTGCCGCGAAGCCGTCGCCCACCTCGGCGCTCGCCGGCCGGTACCCTGGCCGATGCGCGATCCGCGTCCGCCGGCCTACGATCCGGCCGAGCTGTACGGTATCGTGCCTCGCGATTGGCGCAAGCCGTACGACGTCCGCGAGGTGATCGCCCGCATCCTCGACGGCAGCGACTTCCATGAGTTCAAGGCGCTGTACGGCGACACGATCGTCTGCGGCTTTGGGCACATCCAGGGGCACCCGGTTGGTGTTGTCGCCAACCAGGGAATCCTCTTTTCGCAAAGCGCCCTCAAAGCGACTCACTTCATCCAGCTATGCTGTGCTCGCGGCACACCTTTGGTGTTCTTGCAGAACATTACTGGCTTCATGGTCGGCAAGCAGTACGAAGAAGGCGGCATCGCAAAGGATGGCGCGAAGATGGTCATGGCGGTGGCCAATGCGGACGTACCCAAGTTTACGGTGATCATCGGCGGGTCGTTCGGCGCCGGCAACTACGGCATGTGCGGGCGGGCCTATGCTCCGCGGCAGTTGTGGATGTGGCCCAACGCACGCATTTCGGTGATGGGCGGACCGCAGGCGGCCAGCGTCCTCCTCACCGTGCGCCTGGAGGCAAGCGAACGCCAGGCAAAGACGATGACGCGGGATGAACAGCTGGCCTTCATGCAGCCGATCCTCGACAAGTATGAGACGGAGGGCAGCCCCTACTACAGCACGGCACGGCTCTGGGACGACGGCATCATCGACCCGGCGCAGACACGAGACGTGCTGGCGCTGGGACTGGCGGCCGCGGCCAACGCGCCCGTACCGCGCTCGTCGTTCGGCGTCTTCCGGATGTAGTAGCCGGCGGGCGCACATGCCTCGGTATCGTCCGGATGGTGCATGGATAGTGCGGGTGTTGACACGTGCGTCACCCGGCGCCGGAAAGGCGCACGGCCAAGTGCGAGAGGAGAGGACATGATGAGTGAACCGGTCCAGGTCACGTACGACGACGGACGAATCGCGCGCGTGCGCCTATGCCGCCCGGAGGTCCGCAATGCCATGGATGCGGCGATGGTCACCGGCCTGAGCGAGGCATTTCAGCGCTGCGCCCAGGACCCGGCGCTGCGCGCAGTTGTGCTCGAGGGCGAAGGACGTTTTTTCTGCGGTGGCGCGGACATCGCAACCATGCGCGACTCGCTGGCTTTGAGCGAGGAGGAAAATCTCCGGGATGCCTTGGCCCTCTCGGACATGTTCGGGGCGATCGAGAGCTGCCCCGTGCCGGTCGTCGCCGCGGTGCGCGGGGCGGCGCTGGGCGGAGGTGCCGGGCTCGTGGCTTGCGCCGACGTCGGCCTGGCCGAGGAAGATGCAATCTTCGGTTTCACCGAGGTCAAGCTCGGCATCGTGCCGGCAGTCATTTCGCCGTTCGTCATTCGTAAGATCGGACCGGGGCACGCCCGCGCCCTCTTTCCGACCGGGGAGCGCTTTGCGGCCGAGCGCGCCCTGCGCATCGGTTTGATTCACCAGATCGCCCCTCCCGGCCAGCTGGAAGCCCTCATCGCCGCAACCCTGCGCGAAGTGTGCAGCGCCGGACCACAGGCGGCACGTTTGGCTAAACACATCGCGCGCACGGTCCCGACCCTGCCGCCCGACGAGATCCGGGCATGGACGGCGGGCCGCATTGCCCGGCAGCGCGTCAGCCCGGAGGGTCAGGAAGGCTTGCGGGCCTTCTTGGACAAGCGGCGGCCGGCGTGGAGTTCGTGACGCCCTTCGCCTCAATCTTGATCGCCAATCGCGGCGAGATCGCGGTGCGCATCGCGCGCACCTGTCGCGCACTCGGCGTGCGCTCGATCGCGATCTACTCCCACGCCGACGCCGCATCGCTTCACGTTCGCGCCTGCGACGAGGCCGTGCCCATCGGCGGGCGGGCGCCGGCCGAGTCGTACTTGCGCGGCGATCTCGTCATTGCCGCCGCCAAACGCAGCGGCGCGCAGGCCCTCCACCCGGGCTATGGCTTTCTTTCCGAGAATCCGGACTTTGCGCATGCCTGCGAGAAAGCTGGCATCGTCTTCATCGGGCCTACGTGCGAGGCGATGCGCGCCGTCGGCGACAAGATCGCGGCCAAAGAGATCGCCGCCCGGGCTGGGGTGCCCGTCCTGCCGGGTTATAGCGGGCCCGATCAGTCGGCTGCGGGTTTGGGTGCCGCGGCTCGGCAGATTGGATTTCCCGTGCTCATTAAGGCGGCGGCGGGCGGCGGCGGCCGGGGCATGCGCTTGGTCGAAAGCGAGGACGCCTTTGAGGCCGCCTTGCGCGCAGCACGCCGGGAAGCCCGCGCCGCCTTCGGTGACGATCGGGTTTTCTTGGAGCGCTACCTGCGGACGCCGCGCCACATTGAAGTGCAGGTACTGGCTGATAGCCGGGGTGAGGTCGCCGCGCTGGGCGAGCGCGAGTGCTCCGTCCAACGCCGCTATCAGAAGATGGTTGAGGAAGCACCCTCTGCGGCCGTGGACGATGCGCTGCGCAGCCGCCTCATAGCCGCCGCCGCCGCCATCGCCCGTGCCGTCGGCTACCGTAACGCGGGTACCGTTGAATTCATCCTGGATGAGGATGGCTCGTTCTACTTTCTGGAAATGAACGCGCGGCTGCAAGTCGAGCATCCCGTGACGGAGTTGACGACCGGCCTGGACCTCGTCGCCGAACAGCTCTGGCTGGCTGCCGGCCGGCCTCTCTCGGATGCCGTCCGGAACTGCCGCACCAGCGGTCATGCGATCGAAGCCCGCATCTATGCGGAAGATGCCGCGCACGGTTTCGTCCCCTCGACCGGCACGATCACCTGTTACCGGGAGCCGGCCGGTGTCCGTGTCGACAGCGGCGTCGCCGCCGGTTCGCCCGTGCCCGACGCCTACGATGCGATGATCGCGAAGGTGATCGCACACGGGGCATCGCGGGAAGAGGCCCGTCAACGGCTGGCGACAGCTCTCGACGAGTACGTCATCGGCGGTGTCGCAACCGGCACCGGCTTCGTCCGTTGGATCATCGAGCATCCCGACTTTGCCGCGGCGCGCACGCGCACGGACTTTCTGGCGCGCACGCTTCCCGCAGCGGATGCGATCCCGGCACGCGTGCTCGGCCTGGGCGAGGATGGCGGGTCGGCCGGCGAGCTTGCGGCCATGGTAGCAGCCGTCGCACGCCGCATGCCGCCCGAACTCGATGCTGCAACACCGCCGTCGGCAACCTACCGCCGTCTGGGGAACTGGCGTCACTCGGTCCAACCCGTCGAGGTGAGTTTTGCCGAGGTTGGACGTCCCGTGCAGGTCAGCTGGGATCATGCAGCCGGAACCTATGTCGCACGACTGGAGGGCCGCCGGGCCCGGATCCGGCCGTGCGGTCAGGGCATCTTTGAGGTGCAAGATGAGGCTGTCCGCCTGTGGGCCGGGGCATGGAGACCTGAGGCGGCCGAGGTCGCGGTCAGCCTGCGGGGTCTGGTCATGACATTTTCCCGCGCCGCAGAGACCAGCGTAACGCGGCGCAAAGATGATCCGTCAGGCCCCGGCGAGTCCGGTTCGCTGCCCGCTCCGATGAGCGGACGCATCGCTCAGGTCAACGTCGCGCCCGGCCAGAGCGTCGGCGCGCACGACGTCCTCATGGTCATGGAGGCGATGAAGATGGAGCATGCCATCGCGGCGCCGTATGCAGGCCGGGTCGCGCAGGTCTGCGTCCAGCCGGGCCAAACGGTCCGAGCCGGCGAACCGCTCGCCGTCCTCTCCCATGAATGATGCACGGCCAGCCGGCGGGGTGCTGTCCGGTCTACCCGCGGCCGTGACGGTCGTCGAGGTGGGGCCGCGCGACGGTCTGCAAAACGAACGCGTCTTCGTGCCGACCGAGGCCAAGATCGCGTTTGTGGACGCCCTCGCGGCGGCGGGACTGCCGGTCATCGAGGTGACGTCGTTCGTCCGGCCCGACGCCATTCCTCAACTGCGCGACGCGGAGGATGTCATGCGCGGCATCGCCAGGTGCGCCGCCGTGCGCTATGCCGCGTTGGTACCCAACGAGCGGGGCCTCGAGCGGGCGCGCTCGTGCGGCGTTGCCGAGATTGCGCTCTTTACGGCAGCCTCGGAGACATTTGCCCGGCATAACATCAACGCCGGCATCGAGGAGTCGCTGGCGCGTTTTGCGCCGGTCATACGCCGGGCACACGCCGACGGGATGCGCGTGCGGGCCTACGTGTCAACCGCCTTCGGTTGCCCCTACGAGGGACGGGTTGCGCCGGCGGCGGTGTGCGCCGTCATGGAGAAGCTGCTTGCACTGGGCGCCGACGAAATCAGCATCGGCGATACCATCGGCGTCGCGACACCGACGCAGGTTGCGGAGCTGTGCGCGTTGCTACTGCGGCACGCCGACCCGGCACGCCTGGCGCTGCATTTCCACGACACGCGCGGCACAGCTCTGGCCAACGTGCTGGCGGGCCTCTTGGCCGGCATCGCAGTCTTCGATGCCTCGGCGGGCGGTTTAGGCGGATGTCCGTACGCCCCCGGGGCGGCGGGCAACCTCGCGACCGAGGACCTTCTGTACATGTTGCACGGTATGGGCATCCAGACCGGCGTGGACCTCACAGCCGTCGTGCGGGCCACCCGGCTCATCGCCGGCTACCTCGACCACCCCCCGACGTCCAAGTACTACGCGGCGGCTACGTCCTGAGCCGCTTTGCGTTGATGAGAGTGTTCGTCGCCTCTTCGAATGTGCGCGGGAGACCGGTGCTTGCGTTGCGCAGGGCGATCCCCAAGGTCGCCTTGATGCCTTCCTTTTGGAGCCAGCCTCCGACGCGGTCGAAGATACCCTTGGCGCCCTTCAAACCGCACTCGACGGCCAAGATCGCAAACTCATCCTCGCCGGTCCTGGCGACGACGTCGTAGCCGCGACAGGCACGCTTGAGAATGTTGGCGGTCTTGGCCAGCAAATCGTCACCCGCCTGGCGACCGTGCTCGGCGTTGATCGAGCGCAGCGAATCCAAGTCGATGCAGATGACGCACGCCGAATGGTTGTGGCGGGCGCAGCGCGCCTCCTCAGCGACCAAGATGCGGTCCCATGCTCTGCGGTTGAAGGTTTGCGTCAGTTTATCGACGAGCACCTCGCCCGGCTCGACCTCGAGCTGCTGCGCGCCGAGGTTGGCGTTCTTCTCGCGCGAGGCGACCGCACCGAGCAAACCGGCCACCATATCCACGAGCCACTGCTGCTCGCGAAGCTCGTCGCCACGGGGAGAGCGATCCATGCCGGCCAGCGTTCCATACACCTTGCCGTCGCCTAACACCAGAGGGGCACCGGCGTAGGCGGCGATCCCGAAGACGGCTGCAAGCGGCGCCGAGGAGTAGGCGGGGACGTCGGCGACGCGGGGCGCAATCCGCGGGCCGCTGCCGGCGACCATGCGCCAGCACAGGGTGTCGCTATAGGCGATGGTGTCACCGCTCTTGATCCCCAGATCTCCCGTGCAGCTCAGGACAACAAGCTCGTCGCCGTCGATGCGCGTTACCATCCAAAATGCAAGACCGACCTTCTCGCGCAGCAGGCGCAGGGCAACCTCCGCGGCGGAGCCGAAATCTTCATACCGTTCGCGCTCGCCGGACCCGGCAGCCAAAGCGTCGTTCATGCTAATGGTATCGGCGTGTGGGCGCTGGCGTTTGCGGGGACGGGCGTCGTGTGCAGCGGTCCGGAAGACTCACGCAGGTCTGCCGTCTGGTCTGGGCGGCAGGTCCCACAAGACGATCTCAGCCTTGCCTCGCACGGCAAAACCGTCTTCATCCGCCATCCGCAGAGCGTCGCCCGTTTGGAGCCGCTCGCCGTCGACGTCGGCTTCGCCCTCGGCGATGAAGAGAAAGCCGAACCGGCCGGCGTCGAAACGGTGTACCAGACGTTCGCCGTCCAGGCGTGCAACGACCAAACGCGCATTTTGGTACAAAGCGATCGGTGCCGCATCCGGGTTGCCTGCGGCGGCCACAAGCCATCGTCCGCGCCTGTCCTCGACCGAAAAATCCCGCTGCCCATAGCGAACGGCCAGCCCGGCCGACGGAGGGAGAATCCACATTTGAAGCAGGTGGAGCTCCTCCTCGCCCCGGTTGTACTCCGAGTGGCGCACGCCCGTCCCCGCGCTCAGGTACTGCATGCCGCCGGACTTCACGATACCCCGGTGACCCGCGCTGTCCTCGTGGGTCAATTCTCCGGCCAGCACGTAGGTGATGATTTCCATGTCGCGATGGGGGTGCATGGGGAAACCGGTGTGGGGTGCGATGCGGTCGTCGTTGTGGACGCGCAGAGCGCCCCAGGCGAGGTTGCCGGGATCACGGTAGTCCGCGAAACTGAATGAATAGCAGGTTTGCAGCCAGCCGTAATCCGCGCAGAAGCGATCCGACGCGCGTTGCACGCAGCGCACTCCGTTACAACCTCCAGTCCACGCCGTGGCGGTCGGCGGCCTCCCGGGCCGCCTCGTAGCCGGCGTCGGCGTGACGAACGATGCCGAGACCCGGATCGGTGGTCAGCACGCGATCGAGCCTGCTTTCAGCATCCGCAGATCCGTCCGCCACGACGACCATGCCGGCGTGCAGCGAATAGCCGATCCCCACACCGCCGCCATGATGGACGCTGACCCAATGGGCTCCCGCGACCGCATTCAGCAGTGCGTTGAGGATCGGCCAATCGGCGATGGCATCCGACCCGTCCAGCATGGCCTCGGTCTCTCGGTAGGGCGACGCGACGGAACCGCAGTCCAGGTGGTCGCGCCCGATGACGATGGGCGCCGCGAGCTGACCGCGTCGCACCATCTCGTTGATCCGCAGGCCGAAACGCCGCCGCTCGCCGTAGCCGAGCCAGCAAATCCGTGCCGGCAAGCCTTGAAAGTGCACGCGTTCACGCGCCAGCATGATCCAGCGCCGCAGATGCTCGTCGTGGGGAAAGGTGTCGAGCAAGGCCTCATCCAGGGCCGCGATGTCGGCGGCTTCCCCGGATAGCGCAGCCCAGCGGAAAGGGCCCTTGCCCTCGCAGAACAGCGGCCGGATGTACGCCGGGATGAAGCCGGGAAAGGCAAATGCATCCTCGACACCCGCACTGCGGGCCTGGGCGCGTATGTTGTTGCCGTAGTCGAAGACGACCGACCCGGCGCGGGCAAAACCCAGCATGGCGCGCACGTGCGCGGCCATCGAGGCGCGTGCGCGTTCTTCGTACTGATCCGGATCCTGCTCGCGCAATTCCGCAGCGCCGTCCAGGGTGACGCCTGCCGGAATGTACCCGTGGAGGGCGTCGTGGGCCGCAGTCTGGTCGGTGACGACGTCGATCGGGATTCCGGCGGCCAAAAGAGCGGGATACGCCTCGGCGGCGTTGCCCAGCACGGCGATGGACAGCGCCCGGCCGGCACGCCGCGCTTCATCCGCGCGCCGCACGGCGTCCTCAAGAGACGCGGCCCACAGGTCGCAGTACCCGGTATCGAGGCGCCGGCGGATCCGCGCCGGGTCGACTTCGACGACGATGGCAACGCCGCCGTTCATCGTCACGGCAAGGGGTTGGGCGCCGCCCATACCCCCGAGACCCGCGCTGAGCACGATACGGCCGCGCAGCGTGCCGTCAAAGTGGCGCCGAGCCAGGGAGGCAAACGTCTCGTACGTGCCTTGCAAAATTCCTTGCGTGCCGATGTATATCCACGAGCCGGCCGTCATCTGTCCGTACATCGTCAGGCCGGCAGCCTCAAGTTCGCGGAATGTCTGCCACGTCGCCCAGGCCGGTACGAGCAGCGAGTTGGCGATGAGGACGCGCGGCGCCGCATCGTGCGTACGGAAGACGGCGACCGGCTTGCCGGATTGGACGAGCAGCGTCTCGTCGTCGCGTAACCGCTTCAGCGTTCGCACGATCGCGTCGTACGCTTCCCAGGAACGGGCGGCGCGCCCGTTGCCGCCGTAGACGACAAGGTCCTGCGGGCGCTCGGCGACGTCGGGATCGAGGTTGTTCATGAGCATCCGCATTGCCGCCTCCTGACCCCATCCCCGGCAGGTACGCTGCGGCCCGCGCGGTGCGCGCACGACGCGGGTACCCGGCGCGGGTGTCGTCATGGCGTCACAGCGGACCCAGCTCGCGCTCGACGGCGGCAACGAGTTCGTTCGAGCGCACGAGCTCCAACGCGGCGGCGATGTCGCGGCTGAGGTTGCGGTCGTCCTCCAGGTGCGGCACCCGCCGGCGCACGAGCTCGTGGGCGACGGCCGTACCGCGCCCGGGTGTCAGAGGCCGGCGAAAGTCCAGTGCCTGGGCTGCGATCAGCAATTCAAGGGCGACAACCGTCTCGAGGTTGCGCACGACCGTGGCGCATTGACGCGCGGCGATCGTGCCCATGCTGTTATGGTCCTCCTGGCCGGCTGAGGTCGGAATGGAATCCACGGACGCGGGCACGGAGAGCGCCTTGTTTTCGCTGACCAAGGCGGCGGCGGTATACTGGGCCAGCATGTACCCGCTGTGGAGGCCGCCGTGGCGGGTCAAGAACGGCGGCAGTCCCTCCGCACCCGACAGCAACTTGTCCATGCGCCGCTCAGTGATGGAGGACACGTCGGTCAGCGAGATCGCCGCGTAATCCAAGGCCAGTCCGACGGGGGCGCCGTGGAAATTACCGTTGCTGACGAGTGCGTGGTCCTCGGCGAAGACGATGGGGTTGTCCGTCACCGCGTTGATCTCCGTTTCCAGCGTCCGCCAGGCGAAACTCAGGCAGTCGCGTGCGGCTCCGTGAACGACCGGCATGCACCGGAACGAGTACGGATCTTGCACGCGGTCGCACTCCCGATGCGAGGCCACGATCTCGGAACCGGCCAGCAGGCGGCGCAGGTTGGCTGCCACGCACAGTTGGCCGGGGTGCGGCCGCAGGGCCTGGAGCCGCTCGGCGAAGGCGGCGTCCGTGCCGAGATAGGCCTCCAGGCTCATGGCACCGGTGATGTCGGCGGCGGCCAGCGCCCGCCGGGCACGGACGAGGGCCAGGCTTCCCAGAGCGGTCATCACCTGTGTGCCGTTGATGAGCGAGAGCCCTTCCTTATACGACAACGGGAGAGGCTGCAAACCAGCCTGTTGCAGAGCCTGACCGCCGGGTAGACGGTTGCCCCGATACCAGGCCTCGCCCTGTCCAATGACCACGAGCGCCATGTGCGCGAGGGGCGCCAAGTCCCCCGAGCATCCGACCGACCCTTGAGAGGGAATCACGGGCGTCACCTGGCGGTTGAGCATGTCGATGAGGAGCGTGACCAGTTCGGGACGGACGCCGCAATATCCGGCCGCCATCGCATGTGCGCGCAGGAGCAGGGCGGCGCGGGTGGCGTCGCCCGGCAGGGGCGGCCCGACGCCGCATGCGTGGCTGAGGACGAGATTGCGTTGCAACTGTTCGGCCTGACCGGGCTCGATGCGAACGTTCTTGAGGCGGCCGAACCCCGTCGTGACGCCATACACCCTGCCGTCGCCACGGATTGCCTCTTCGACGACCGCCCGGCCCGCCTGGATCCGGTCTCGAGCCCGTGGGTCGAGCGCAACCGGAGCGCCGTCAACGGCAACGCGGTACACAAGAGGCAAGGTAAGGTTGGTGCCGTCTAGGAAAATCTCCGCCAGCACGTCCATGGGGCTGCTCTTCGCCCAGCAGGACGGCGGCTCCGGCTGTGGCCGGTTGCGGCGTTTGTCGGGCTTAGGGTCCGGCGCCGACGAAGGTGGCAGTGATCGCGAAAACTCCCTTGCGCATCGCAATTGACGGCCCCGTCGCCTCGGGAAAGAGTACGGTTGCCGCGCGGCTGGCGCAGCGGCTGGGTTGCCCTTTCCTCGATACCGGTGCTCTGTACCGCGCCGTAGCGCTGGGCGCTCTGCGGCGCGGGTTGCGCCCGGAGGATCCTGCCGTGTGCGATGTGGCGGATGCTGTTCGCGTGGAGCCCGGCGAAGGGTGCAATCCGTGGCAGGCGCGTATCCGGCTGGACGGAACGACGGTCGGCGAGGACCTTTTTTCACCGGAGGTTTCGCGTGTCGTCTCCGCGATTGCCGCATTGCCCGACGTGCGCAGACGCCTACTTCCCGTCCAGCGAAAATTTGCCGACGGACGCAACGTCGTGATGGCTGGGCGCGACATCGGCACCGTCGTCCTGCCGGATGCGCGCCCCAAGTTTTTCCTGACCGCATCTCTGCCGGCCAGAGCCGAGCGTCGCTGGCGGGAGCTGCGAGCTCAGGGTGCAGCGGTAACGCGGGAAGCTGTCGAGAGCGAGATTGCCGTCCGCGACCGGCGCGATGCGACGCGCTCCGTCTCGCCTCTCCGGCCCGCACCCGATGCGCTGATCGTCGACACGTCGGAGATGACGGCGGACGAGGTCGTCGAGATGCTGCTGCGGCACATCGGAGAAACCCTCCGGACATGACCGCGGCCAGGCTGCAGACCAGTATCCTCTACCGAACCGCCAAGTACATTTTGCGGCCTCTCACGCGCTGGCTATTCCGCGTTCGGGTCGAGGGTGATGAGAACGTTCCGCCGGCCGGAGGTCTTGTCGTGGCCTGCAATCATGTGTCATACCTCGATCCCCCGCTGCTTGGCAGCTGGTTCCCGCGCACGATCCACTTCATGGCCAAGCGCGAGTTGTTTGCAGGTCCGGGCGGCGCACTCTTGCGGGCGCTGCATGCCTTCCCGGTCGATCGCGAGCGGGCGGATGTTGCAGCATTCCGGCGCGCATTGACGATCGTACGGGCCGGCGGCGTCGTCGGCATTTTCCCTGAGGGACGTCGCAATCTGGACGGCGAGGCACAGGCCCGTCAGGGAGCGGTTTTGCTTGCCGCGACGGCGGGCTGTCCGGTGCTGCCGGTTGGCCTTGCAGGCACGCGCAGCGCGGCACGGCGCCTATGGTGCGGCTGCGTTGCGATTCGCATAGGCCGGCCCCTGCACTTCCAGGGAAGCCCGCGCCGGCCCACGAAGGCGGAGCTCAAAGAGTGGACGGACCTGGTCGCGGCACGCATCGCCGCGTTACGGGAAGGCAATGGAAATACACAAGGCGCGGACCCAAGGTTTCTGCTTCGGCGTTGAGCTGACGTACCGCAAGGCGCTGGCCGAAACGGCAGAGCGCAGCGACGTGCACACGATGGGCAACATCGTGCACAATCCCATCATCGTGCAGGAGCTCGAGCAGCGCGGCCTGCACAACGTGGAGTCTCTGGACGAGGTGTCGTCAGGGACGCTCTTCGTCCGTGCCCACGGCTTGCCGCCGCAGACCATCCAAGCGGCGGAGGCCAAGGGCCTGCGGGTTGTCGACGCAACCTGCCCGATGGTCACCCGGACGCAGCGACTGGCGAAGAAGCTCCACGAGGAGGGACGCACGGTTGTCATCCTCGGCGATCCCAACCATCCCGAGGTGAAAGGTATCGCGGGGTATGCCCCGGGCTGCATCATCCTCAACGAATGGCCGGCCGACGAAACGGAGATTCGGCGCGCCCGGCGCATCGCGATCGTCGCGCAGAGTACGCTGAACGGCGATACCTTCCGCGACCTGGTCGGCCGCATCGCGGCGATCAACTACGAAGTGCGGGTCTACAACACGATCTGTTCGGACACGCAAGGCCGGCAAAAATCGGCTCGTGAGCTGGCGGAAGAAGTCGACACGATGATCGTCATCGGCGGGTCCAAGTCGGCCAATACGCGTCACCTGGCGGAGATTGCACAGTCACGCGGCGTCACCGCCCACCTCATCGAAAATGCCGGCGACCTGCGGCGCGAGTGGTTTCGGGGAGACGAACGCGTCGGGATTGCCACCGGCGCCTCGACGCCCGGTTTCTTGGCCGACGACGTCATCGACAAGCTGCTCGAGTGGTTTCCCGACGCCCAGGCGGTGGGCGTCTAAGCCGCACGGCGACGCAGCCTGATCCTACCCGAGAGCGGACTGCCGCCGATCTGGTCTGTGCCCGGCGGGTACGCGTGCCGATACGTATGAGCGGTGGCAAAACCAGCCAAAACTGCTAAACCTGCTCGCGCCGCGGACGCGGCGCCTACGCCCGCTCCCGGCCGGATGAATCCGGTGCGGTCTGCCGGAACGCCTCTTACCAAGCAGGAGTGGCAGACGGTTGGCATCTTCCTCGGCGCCGGCTTGGTTCTGCGCGCTGTCATGATGCCGGCGACGGGTCATGCGACCGACGTCGGAACGTTCGAGTCCTGGACGCTGAGTCTCGTCAAGTATGGTATCCCGGGCTTCTACGGGCATGCGGGCTTTGTCGACTACCCGCCCGGGTACATGCTCATCCTGGCCGCCTTTGGCGCCCTGTACAATCTGCTCCAGTCACACCTCGCGGTGCCCTTCGACCTGCTCCATGTGACGGTCAAAGCACCTGCGGTTGCCGCGGATCTGGGTCTGGCGTACCTGGGATTCCTCATGGCGCGGCGCACGTGGTCGTCGCGGGCGGCTCTCTGGACCATGGGACTGTTCGTCTTCAATCCAGCCGTCTGGTTCGTCTCGGCCTATTGGGGACAGGCGGATGCCGTTACCGCGGTGTTCGTTGCCTGGGCGGTCTACATGATGCTGACCCAGCGTTACGAGGTGGGCTGGATTCTCTTCGCCTTCGCAGTCCTCATCAAGCCCCAGCCCATCGTTGCGCTGCCGGTTCTGGTCATCTGGCAGCTGCGCACCGCGCGGCAAGCATGGCGGCTGGCGCTAGTGCCGGTCCTCGGTCTGACCGTCGCCTACCTCGGGACCGTGTTTTTCGCACCGGATCGCGATCCGGCCGGTACACTCGCCTGGTTGTACGACCGCTACCATACGGGGACGGCTCTCTACCCGTACAATTCCTGCAATGCGTTCAACCTCTACTCGACCCGTCTGGATTTTTGGCAACCCGACGGCAAGCTGATCCCCGGCCTGCCCGGCTTTGAAGGCTGGCCGCAGTGGGCCTGGGGTGTCGCGATCGTCGCCGCCTTCGTGTTTGCCATCTCGGTGCGGGCCTGGCGTACGATGGCCCCTGCGGCCGAGCGCTCCGAACGCGAAGCGTCGCTCTACCTCGCGCTCTTCCTGTCGCTCTTGGGTTTGTTCATGTTCGGGACGCGCATGCACGAGCGCTATCTCTTCTCGGCGCTGGCGTTTGGACCGCTCATCTGGAATGCGGGTGCCGCTTACCGGTTGGTCTATGCGGTCCTGAGCGGAACCTTTATCATCAACCTGCTCTACTCGCTCGTCTACCTGTATCAGCCCAGTCAAGACCTGGCGCCGTGGCTCGTCCATCCGCTCTCCATCCTCAATGTGCTGTGCCTGTTCGTGGCAGCCGGCGCGTACCTGATTCCGGAAGTCCACGCCTGGTGCGAAGACCTCGCGCAGCAGGTGCGGGGTCCGCGCGGCGAGGCACGGTCTCGGAGGCTCGTGCCCCTGGCTCACGAGGGTCTGGTCGGCCTCGTGCGCATCGACTACGCGATCCTGTCCGGTTTGACAATCCTGACCGGAGCGCTGCTCTACCTGCACATCAACCGCCCGGCCGAACGCATCTTCGATGAAATCTACTACGCCCGTTCGGCGCAAGAGTATCTGCACCATCGGTCGCAGTTCGAGTGGACGCATCCGCCTCTGAGCAAGCTGATCTTGACGGTCGGCGCCTGGCTGTACCCGGTTGATCCCGTCGGCGCACGCCTCATGAGTGCGCTCTTCGGCACGCTGACGGTTCCCTTGCTGTATGCCTTCGCCAAGCGGCTGTTCGGCTCAACCCTGGCGTCGGCGACGGCGGTCGGGTTGCTGCTCACCTGCGGCTACTTTTACGTTCAGTCGCGCATCGCGACGCCCGAGATCTTCGTTGCCTTCTTCGCGTTGGCGACGATCTATTGCCTGTATCGCCTGTGGATCGCAGCGCAGATCGTCCGCAGCCGCAGCGGCGCCATGTTGCCCGACGGCAGCCGTGTCCAGGGCGGCGAGGTGTGCTTTGAGTTTGGGGAACGCATGCCGTTGCGCGCCGCGCGCCTGACCGAAGCCGGGCAGACGACAATCTGGACTGCGGACGGGGCGCGCGTGGAGGAGAGCGGTTCGGCGCTGACCTGGCGTACCGACGCGACGATCGTAGGGCGGGTGGGCGGCCAGCCCGTGCGCGACCGGCAACCTTGGCCCGTCTGGCTTGGGTTGACGTGCCTTGCGGTGGCCTGCGTCATCGCGAGCAAATGGAATGGCTTGTTCGACCTGGGCGTGGCGTGGCTGGTGGCCGCCGCCGTCACCATGCAACGCCGCCTGCCCTGGCAGAGCGAGCGGCCTGCCGCGGCGCGGCCGCCGCGGCGCTTCGTGTGGGGTAACGCATACGGATTTCGGCTGCTGATCTTCATCCCGGCCTCTCTCGCCGTGACTGCCGTCGTTTACCTGCTGACGTACATTCCGTTCTTCCAGATCGGGAACGCCAATCTCGGCCTCCACGGAACGTTTCATGATTTCCTGGCGCTGCAGTGGCAGATGTTCCACTACCACTACGACCTGAAAGCCACTCACCCATACGCCTCGAAGTGGTGGACCTGGCCCTTGGAGCTGCGTCCGGTCTCGTACTACTACCACGTCTTCAGCGGCACGACGCCGCCCAAACAGATCGTGGCCGAGGTCTTGGCGCTGCCCAACCCGTTCGTCTGGCTCCCGCAGCTCGTCACCGTCCCGCTGACAGCCGTCATGGCGTGGCGGACGCGTCACAAGGGAATGCTCTTGTGTTGCGTCGCGTACGTGCTGCAGTGGCTGCCATGGATTGCGTCGCCGCGCATCGATTTCCAGTACAACTTCTATCCGAATACGGCTTTGATCTGCCTGTGCGGTGCGTATGTTCTCATGCTCGCCTGGCGGGGCGCCGCGCAGCTGGGACCCGTGCGGGTCATCCGCGGCATCATTCTCGCCTACCTTGCGGCCTGTGCGGTGTCGTTTTGGTTCTTCCTGCCCATCCTCAACGGCACGCCGATCACCTGGACGCAGTGGCATGCCCGCATCTGGTACGACGACGGGGCGCCGCACCCGTACGGCTGGATTTGACGCGTGAGGCAGCGCGCAGCGTCGCTCTCGGTCTTCTTCCCGGCGTACAACGAGCAAGACATCATCGGCACCACCCTGGCGCGGGCCCAAGAGGTGATACCCCGTGTCGCCCGCGACTACGAGATCATCGTGGTTGACGACGGCAGCTCGGACGGCACGGCGGCCATCGTTGAAGAGATCGCGGGCCGGGATGCCCACGTGCGGCTGGTCCGCCACGCCGCAAATGCAGGCTACGGAGCGGCCCTGCGGACTGGTTTCGCCAGTGCCCGCCATGAGCTCGTCTTCTTCACCGACGCCGACGGGCAGTTCGACCTGCGCGAGATCGACGCGCTTCTCGACCGTTTGTCCGAAGCACCGGTCGTCGTCGGTTTTCGGCTGCGCCGCTCCGACCCGTGGTATCGCCTAGTCATTGCCAAAGTCTACAACCTCATCATTCGTGTGGTCTTCGGTTTGCGCGTGCGCGACATCGACTGCGCGTACAAGTTGCTGCGCCGCGACGTCCTGCAGCAGGTCATGCCGCTCGAATCCAGCGGCGCCTTCGTCAGCTCGGAGTTGCTGATCAAGTTGCGCCGGCTGGGCGTGCCGATGGTCGAACAGGGCGTCCACCATTATCCGCGCAAGACCGGCGTCTCCAAAGGTGCGACGCCGCGGGTCATCGCCGCAACGATGCGCGACATCGTGCGCCTGCGCTTGGGCCGGCGTCTGGCGTAACCCAGGCGCCCGCTCCGCCGGGCCCGCCTACCCCTGCGGGATGGGCATCACAGGTTTTGCCGGCGCGCCCGCCAAAAGGCATACGAAAGATGTCCGGTCATTCCAAGTGGCACAACATTCGCCTGCGCAAGGGGAAAGCGGATGCGCAGCGCGGTCAGCTGTTCACGAAGCTGAGCAAGGAGATCATCGTCGCGGCCCGCAGCGGTCCCCCCGATCCGGAGGCAAACCTGCGGCTGAAGATCGCCGTGGCGCGGGCGCGGGATGCCAACATGCCGATGGATACGATCCGGCGGGCCATCGCGCGGGCCTCGGGTGAGGGGAAGGCCGAAGCGCTGGAGGAAATTCGGTACGAAGGCTACGGACCGAAGGGTGTCGCGGTGATCGTGCACGCGGTGACGGACAACCGTAACCGGACCGCCTCCGAGATGCGCCGGATCTTTTCGCGTCACGGCGGCAGCCTCGGGGAAACGGGCAGTGTGGCGTGGATGTTCGACGAACGGGGCGTCATCCAGTTTGACCGGGCGGGCCTGCGCGAAGAGGATATCCTCGAGGCGGCGATGGTGGACGGCGTCGTCGACGTCAGCCTGGACGGCGAGAATGTCGAGGTTCACACCGAACCGCGCGCCCTGGCGTCGGTCCGCGAGCATCTCGAGCGAACGCTTTTGACCAAAGCCGGGGTCGCCGTGCGCTCCGCACGTTTGGAGTTCCGGCCCAAGGTTGCAACCCCGATCGCCGCGCAGGATGCCCCCGAGGTGCTGCGCTTCCTCGATGCTCTCGAGGAGCACGACGACGTCAGCCTCGTATCGTCGAGCGCCGATATTGCGGACGCAGTGCTCGAAGCGCTGGCATGACCTCAGCCCCGCAGGGGCCGCGACGCCGGCGTCTGCGACGGGCTTCGCGCCGCGCGCCGGACCGGCTGATGTACCTGCCCCTCCTCTGCGGGCTCCTGTTCGTCCTGACCGTCGGCGGGGTGGTGTGGGCGGTTAGGGTGTGGCTGACGCCGGCCTCCGGCATCGCGACGGTCCCGGCTCTCCAAGGGATGCCGATCGAGCGCGCCCACGCCGCGGCGGCGCACGCCGGACTCGGCGTCCGGGTCATCGCGCACCACGCGGACTTCCATGCCGCACAGGGTACCGTCATCGGTCAGCTGCCGGCAGCCGGCGAGCGGGTACGAGCCGGCCGGGTCGTTGACGTTATCCTCTCGGACGGCGTGCCGATGGTGCGCACGCCCAATCTCAGCAATCTGTCGCTGCGTGACGCGACAGTTGCGATCGAAAATGCCCACCTGGTGCCGGGCGAGGTGACGCACAGCGCCGACGAGCGCGTCGTCGCGGGTCAGGTGATCGGTCAGCATCCGGATCCGCTGACGCTGGTCCCTGCCGGCAGCCGGGTGAGCATCGTCGTTGCAGCCGGCCGGCCCCGCGTTTTTGCCCCCAATTTCATCGGCATGCCGGTTGATGCAGCTCGTCGCGCGGCGCACGACGTCCATGTGGCCGTGGGGACGATAACCCGGTTACCGGTTGCGCCGGGCGCAGCTCGGGCGGGAACCGTCGTGGCGCAGAACCCGCAGCCCGGACGGCCGCTCGCTCCGGAGCAGACGATCGACCTTCAGGTTTCGGGCGGTCCGCCTTCGGCGACGCCGGCGCCGGCTGCCTCGGGCGGCCTGGTCCCGGCGGCCGCTCCATCCGCTTCCGGGTTGGGGGCTGCGGCGCTGCCCTCACCGGATGCCACGCGCATCATGCGCGTCTCGGTTGCCTTGCCACAGTCGACGCAGGCCGAACCTGTCCGTGTCGTGCTGGAAGATGCCAGCGGCTCGCGCACAATTTTCGACCAGATCACACGCGGAGGCGTGACGATCTCCTTCCAAGTGACCGTCGTCGGTCAAGGGACGCTCGAAACCTACGTGAACGGCAAACTTGTCAGCTCGACCCCACTCTGAGCCGCCAGCGGCAGCGGAGTGTTCGCGCGAAGCGTGGAAGAGCCGTCCCATGGCAGGCCACCCGGACGGACTGCGGCGGATCAAGATTGCGCCCTCGCTTCTCTCGGCGGATTTTGCACGCATCGCCCAGACGATCGCCACGCTGGAGACCGCCGGGGCTGACTACCTGCACCTCGACGTTATGGACGGCCGCTTCGTACCCAATATCACGTGGGGGCCGAAGATCATCGCCGACCTGAGGCCCTTAACCCGGCTGCCGTTCGACACCCACCTGATGATCGTCGAGCCGGAACGCTACGTCGGGGACTTCGCGCGAGCTGGCGCCGATATCATCACCGTCCACTGGGAAGCAACGGTGCACGCGCAGCGCCTGCTCAACCAGATCAAAGAGATGGGCATCCGAGCCGGTCTGTCTCTCAACCCGGCGACGCCGCTGTGCGTGCTCGAGGATATTCTCAGCGACGTGGACGTTTTGCTCATCATGAGCGTCAATCCGGGGTTCGGCGGGCAAAAGTACATTCCGGGGTCGACCCGCAAGATCGCGGCGGCGCGTCGCCTGTTGGACGAGCGGGGCAGCGGCGCGGAACTGGAGGTTGACGGAGGCGTTCACCTCGACAACCTGCGCGAGGTCGTCGAGGCCGGCGCGCAGACGATCGTCATGGGGGCGGGCATCTTCGCCGGCGGCGAGCCGGCTTTGGCGCTGGAACGCGCCCGCGCCGTGTGCAGCCGGTGAGCCCGCGCCTCACGGAAGACCGCTTCATCGAGCTTATCCGAGACGCCGTCGGACCCCCGCCACGCCGCATCCGCTGCGGCATCGGTGACGATGCGGCGGTGTGGAAGGTGCGCCGCTCGCGTTTATCGCTTGTGACGACCGACGCGCTCATCGACGGCGTGCACTTTATCGCCGATCGCACGTCGCCCGCGGCCCTGGGTCACAAGGCGCTCGCGGTCAGCCTGTCCGACATCGCGGCCATGGGAGGTGTGCCCAGTCTGGCGGTCATCGCGTTGGGGCTTGCCCGCAGGCCTGATGAAACGTGGACCCGCGACTTGTACGGCGGTATGGCGAAGCTGGCCGCGCGCTGTGCGTGCGCCATTGCCGGAGGAGATGTGGTCCGCTCGGGTACCCTTATGCTTGCCGTGACGGTTGTGGGCGAAGTACGGCGCAGTGACCTGCGGCTGCGCAGCGGGGCCAGGCCGGGGGATGTTCTGTGCGTCACGGGGCCGCTGGGATTGGCTGCCGCCGGATTGCGCCTCGTGCGTGGCAATGCCGTGCCCGAGGGCACACCCTATGCGGCCGGCCTGCGGGCCGCCTACGAGACGCCCTGGCCGCGCCTGCGCGAAGGCGCCATGCTGGCCGCTTCGCGGGCAACCCACGCGCTGATGGACATCTCAGACGGTCTGTCGCTGGATGTCGCACGTATGGCCGCCGCATCCGGTGTTGACGTCTGTTTGGATGCGGAGGCTCTGCGCGAAGCGATTCCGCCCCAGATCGCCCCCTTCGACGATGCTCTGGACCTCATGCTCCACGGCGGCGACGATTACGAACTCCTGGCCGCCGTGGATGGACGTGCCTATGCGCATCTGGCACGCCGCTTTGCGCGACGGTTTGGCCGCGACCTGCGTGCGGTCGGACGCTGCGAACCTGGAACCGGGAACGTGTGGTGGGTGGAGGGTACGACGCGGACCTTACATGCGCCGCGCGGTTACGATCACCTGTTAGACGGCGCGAACGACTCTTCCGGAGCGCAGGCAGGACGTGCAGACACGCGCGGTGCGAACGGAACCACCGGTCTTCACGCGAACCGCCTGGAGATTGGGTAGCCACCGGCGCCGCGTCTTGCGCATCGAGTGACTGACGTTATTGCCGGCGGCAGGCCCTTTGCCGCATACCTGACATCTCTTGGCCATCGACGGGTTGACAACTCCGCAGGGAAGAACGGGCGAGAAAGCCGACAACTTCATATGGTAGCACAGCCTGCTGCTCAAGACAAGGGTCCGTCGGCATGAGTGAAGGTGCGGAGCCAACTTCCGTCGCAGCCGGTGCCGCGCGTCCGCTGACGCGTTGTGACGGCATCGCCTTCGTTCGGTTTCTCGCCGCCGGCACGTACTTTCTGCGAGCCTACCGAAACGTCGTCAACGACCTCAACGTGTTTCCCGTCCCGGACGGGGACACGGGGACAAATATGCTGTGCACGGTTCGTCAGGCGCTACGCGCGGCACGTACGGCCCGCAGTCGGGATTTATCCGTCGTTGCGGCAGCCGCCGCAAACGGCTCCCTGATGGGCGCGCGCGGCAACTCGGGCGTCATCATCTCGCAAATGTTTCGCGGCTTCGCGCACGCCGTGCGCCACCGGCAGGCGATCGAAACCCGGGACCTGGCGGCGGCCATGCATGAGGCGGTGCACGCGGCACGGCAGGCACTCGTCACACCGGTCGAGGGGACGATGCTGTCCGTCGCCTCGGCGGCGGCGCAGGCGGCGTTTAAGGCCGCGCTGGACGAGCCCGACTTTTTGGCCGTCCTGCACGATGTCGTCAACGCCGCACATGCGGCCCTGGAGAAGACGCCCGACCAATTGCCTGTGCTGAAGGAGGCGGATGTCGTCGATGCCGGGGGTCAAGGCTTCGTGTATTTCATGGAGGGGGCCGTCCGCATGCTGCCCGGCAGAGCGCCGTACCGCACGGCCTTTCCCCGTCGCCCCTTGCGGCGCGCCACATTCACGCGGCGTCAGAGGGTTGACCTACATCGCTACTGCACGGAGTTTGTCCTCACCGGCGAGCGCGTCTCGTCCTCGGAGCTTCGCCGGCAACTGGCCGAACAAGGCGATTCACTCATCGTGGCCGGCGACCGGCGGGCTTTGCGCGTGCACATCCACACCGACGACCCAGAGCGTATCCTCGGCCTGGCACGGCATGCAGGTGACGTCTCGCGGGTTAAGGTCGACGACATGCGCGAACAGCACCGCATGCTCGTCGTCGCCGGCGAGATGCGTCCACGCGGTATCGTCTGCGTCGTGCCGGGCGAGGGCTTTGCGAGGATCTGCAGGGAACTTGGAGCCGACGTCACCGTCCGAGGCGGACCTCACGCCAACCCTGCCGTCGGGGACCTGCTCACCGCCGTGAACAGCGTTTTGGCGCAAACAGTCTACCTGCTGCCGAACGATGCCAACACGGTCGCGACCGCCCGCCAGGTGCCGCCTCCGCCCGACCGGAGGGTGGTCGTGCTGCCGACGCGCACGATCGCCGAAGGTATCGCCGCACTGTTTGCGCTGCTCGAGGCGCCCGCGGAGGACACGGTTGACCCCGCACGCCTGCTGCGGACGTCACTTGCGGGCAGCGGGGAGATCTTCCGCGCCGGACGTGCAAGCCGCGTGGGAGGCATCGCAGTGCGCCGGGGAGAGCTCGTCGGCTCGTTTTTGGCCGCCGGTGCCGAGCAGCCCCGTCTCCTGTACGGCCGGGACGCGGCGGCCATTGCTGCCGCCATCCTGCGTGCGGCGGGCGAGAGCGAGGTCACATTGGCCACGCTCTACTACGGCGTGTCGCGCTCGCGCCGCGACGCGGAGGCGGTCGCCGAACGCTTGCGCAATCTCTTCCCCAGGCTGACCGTCGAAGTGTACTACGGCGGTCAAGACGCTACGGAGTACGTACTATCCCTTGAGCGATGAGAGATCAGGCCGTGGCATCCGCGTCGCCATCGACGCGATGGGCGGCGACCATGCCCCCGAGCAGATCGTGGTGGGCGCCGTACGTGCCGCGCGGGAGCTGGCGTGCGACATCGTTCTGGTCGGCGACGAGAGCCGGGTTCGTTCCTTGGCGGAGGCGGCGGGCGAACTCCCCGCCGGTCTGAGCATTGTGCATGCCGAGGATGCGGTGGCGATGGATGAATCGCCGGCAGCTGCCGTGCGGCGCGGGGCGGCGACGTCCATGGGGGTCATGATCGACCTGGTACGCGCGGGAAGCGCCCATGCCGCTTTTAGCGCCGGCAACAGCGGCGCGCTCCTGGCGCTGGCGACCGTTCGCCTGCGCACGCTGCCCGGCATCGCCCGCCCCGCGATCGCGACGGTCTGGCCGGCCCGCGCCGGTCCGATGCTCTTGTTGGATGCAGGCGCGAACGTGGACTGCAAGCCGGAATGGCTGGTTCAATTCGGCATCATGGGCAGCGCGTACGCACGCGGCGTCTTGGGCATCGAGAACCCCGGGGTCGGCCTGCTCTCGGTCGGGGAAGAAGAAGGGAAGGGCAATGCCCTGACCGAGGCCGCATACGAGCTGCTGAAATCGGCGCCCGTCCGCTTCATCGGCAACGTCGAAGGCCGCGACCTGTTGCTCAACCGTGCGGACGTCGTCGTCTGTGACGGTTTCGTCGGCAACGTGGCGCTCAAGCTGGCCGAATCCGCGGGCGAGTACTTCTTCGGCGTCCTGCTCGCCCAAGCGTCGTCCAGCTTGCGCGGCAAGCTCGGTTTGGCGATTCTGCGACCCGCTCTGCGCGCCGTACGCCGGCGCTTCGACCACCGGGAGTATGGCGGTGCACCCCTTCTGGGGTTGCGCGGGCTGTGCCTGGTCGGTCACGGACGTGCCGACGCCCGGACCGTCGTCAGCGCGTGCCGCAGCGCGGTGCGCGCCGTTGTGCAGGACGTCGTGGGCCGCATCGCCCGGCTGGCCGCTCCGCCCGAAACGGGCGAGGCGGCGGGAAGGCCGTCCGCATGAGCCGGGTCGCGATCGTGACGGATTCGACGGCCGATCTGGGAGATCTCGCCGCGGCGTCGGACATCACAGTCGTCCCGTTGACTGTTTCCTTTGGCACGCGCACCTACCGCGACGGCGTCGACCTAACCCACGAAGCATTCTACCGTCTGCTGAGCAGCGAGCCGACCATGCCGGTCACGGCACAACCCTCCCCGAGTGCCTTCGCCGACGTCTACCGCCGCTTGTTCGCGGACGGGGCGCCGGCGATCGTCTCGCTGCACCTGTCGGCGGCCTTGTCGGGAACATACGGCGCCGCGCTCCAGGCCGCGCGTGAGGTGGATCCGCAGCGTATCGCCGTGCTGGACACGCGCAGCGTCTCGCTCGGCTTGGGACTGCTGGCATTGCAGGCTGCACGCGACGCGGCCGCGGGCGTTGCCCCCGAGACGATCGTCGAGCGCATTCGCGAAGCCGGCCGACGCGTGGAATTGTATGCGGCCATCCCGAACCTCGCGTTTTTAGCACGTGGCGGCCGGATCGGTCGGCTGGAAGGCTTGGTGGGGAACGTCTTGCAGATCGTTCCGGTCGCGACCTTGCGCGATGGTGTCGTTGAACTGTACGCCAGGGTGCGTACGGTGAGCCGCGCCCTCGAGCGCTTGGTGGAGATTGCGCGATCGCGTCTTACAGGCGTGACCGGGGCTCGCATCGCCGTCCTGCACAGCGCCGCCGAAGACCGGGCCCGGGAGCTGGCGGCCGCACTGCAGGAAACCCTGCGGCCTGCGGAGCTCGTCATGAGTTGGGTGGGGCCGACGGTCGGCGCGCATGCCGGTCCGGGAGCGGTCGGCGTCGTGTTCATCCCATGATGCGTGCTGCGCCGCCGGCCGGCGTCGCGCCGGCGTGGACCGCGCAGACGAGCGACAATGGCGTGGGTGTGTACGTTCACCTGCCGTTTTGCGATCGCATCTGTCCGTATTGCGACTTTGCGGTCGTGCCCTACGAATCGCAGTTTGCGCGACGCTACGTGGATGCCGTGCTCCGCGAGCTGGCCGCGACGACGCCCCGGCCCGTGCAGACGATCTATCTTGGCGGCGGCACGCCGTCTCTTCTCGGCACGGCGATCGCAACGCTGCTGACCGCCATTTTCGACCACACCGGCGTGGCGCCCGGATCGATCGAATGCACGCTCGAGGCCAATCCGGCCCGCAACGCCGAGCACCTGGCGGCCTGGCGCGCGGCCGGTGTGAACCGGCTGTCTGTCGGCGTGCAATCCTTCAACGACGCTGAACTGCACCGGCTAGGCCGCAACCATGACGCAGCGACTGCGGCCGCATTCGTGAGACGGGCGCGGGATGCGGGCTTCACGAACATCGGCATTGACATCATGGCCGGCATACCTGGGCAAACCCCGTCGACGCTTTCCCGGTCGCTCGAAACCGCCTGCGAGCTTGGTGTACCCCACATCTCCCTCTACGCCCTGACGGTCGAAACCGGGACGCCCTATGCGCTGTGGCGCGATCGAGCTCCGGCTGCGTTTCCGGGTGAGGATGCCGTTGCAGCAATGTTGGAAGATGGCGCCGCACGGCTCGCGGCGGTCGGGCTTCGGCAGTACGAGATTTCCAACTTCGCGCGTCCGGGTTTTGCCTGTGCGCACAACATCGGCTACTGGCGTCAACGCGATTGCATCGGTCTGGGGGTGTCAGCCGCCGGCTACGAAGCCGGCCGGCGCTACCGCAACGTCCGATCGACGTTGGAGTATTGTCGCCGCATGGAACGTGGCGAGAGCCCTCGTCAGAGCATCGAGGAGCTGCCGTGGCCGGCTCGGGTGGGGGAGGCGGCCATCCTGGCCCTTCGCATGGTGGACGGCATCGATAACGAGTCCTTTCGGGCACGGTTTGGCCTCGATCCACGCCGGGTTTTTGCCCGCGCAATCGAAAGATGCGCGGCTGCCGGCCTTCTCGAAGCGGACACAGCGGGAATCCGGCTGACGCCTGGCGGACGATTGCTGGCCAATGTTGTGTGCGTGGAATTTCTCGAGCCGGAGCTGGCACCGGCGTAAGCGGGGCTGAAAACCGTGCGCCTGCTCTTTCGCCTCATCTTCGCCTGCCTGCTGGGTCTGGTAGGCTTGCTCGCCGGCCACGAGCTTGCGCGCAGCCTGGGGTGGACCTCGGCGGCCGCTCTGCAGGGGGATGCACGCCTGGTGGGGTTGCCGGCTTTTGGCATGCTCCTCGGCGTGGCCGTCTCACCTCTGGCCGCGCGCGGGTTTGAACGGATGGTCAGCCGCATCGAAGATGCCGTTGCACGCCACAATCCGGCCGAAGCCCTCTCCGGCGCGATCGGCCTTGTCGTTGGCCTCGTCGTTGCCTTCTTCGTGCGCGACGTCTTCACGTCGTTCTCGCAGGTGCCGCGTTTCGGCCCCCTCCTGTCGTTCATCATCTACTCATTCATCACGTTGTTCTTTGGCTACGTCGGCATCCGCGTCGGTTTACGCCAGCGCTTGACGTGGTGGTCCCGCGGCGCCGCCTACCACGGCGAATCGCCTCCCAAGCTCCTCGACACCTCGGTGATCGTCGACGGGCGGATCGTCGAGATCGCGCAAACCGGATTTTTGGATGGCCGCGTCTTGGTGCCGCGCTGTGTTCTGCGCGAACTGCAAATGATTGCGGATTCCGCAGATCCTGTCAAGCGCAGCCGCGGGCGGCGCGGTCTGGAAGTCTTAAGCACGTTGCGCGACGTCGTGCCGCACTTTGAGGTCTGCGACCTCGACACGCCGGAACCCGATGTGGACGGCAAGTTGATTGCTCTGGCCGGCACCTTGGGAGCGCAGATTCTCACCAACGACTACAATCTCAACCGGGTGGCGAAGGTCCAGGGCGTGCGCGTCCTCAACATTAACGAACTCGCCACCGCGCTCAAGCCCGCCGTCTTGCCGGGTGAGGAGATGACGGTCGCCGTCATGAAGGAGGGCAAGGAACCGCACCAGGGCGTCGCCTACCTGGACGATGGGACCATGGTGGTGGTCGAGAATGCGCGCCGCCTGGTCGGCCAACAGCTTGACGTCGTCGTCACGTCCGTGTTGCAGACGGCCGCCGGCCGTATGATCTTTGCGAAACCCAAAGGCTGAGGCTCACGACGTCCGCCTGCCGGAACCGCCTCCCGTCGTCTGTGCGGTTGTGGCGGCCGCCGGTCAGGGTGCGCGCTTCGGCCAGCCCAAGCAGCTCATCGAACTGGCCGGCAAACCGCTCGCGGCGTGGTCTCTGGAGCTCTTCGCGCGTGCGACGGAGGTTGCGTGGGTGGTTGTGACCTGCGACCCGCGTCAGAGATCGGCTTTTGAGCGCCTCGCGTCGGACATCCTGGGGCCGAAGCTGCACGCGATCGTCGACGGCGGCGCGCGCCGACAAGATTCGGTCTACGCGGCCGTGCGCGCGATCCGCGTGCCGGCGGACATCGTCGTCATCCACGACGGCGCCCGTCCGTTTGCCGGGCGCTCCTTGCTGCGGGCGGTTATTGCCAAAGCGTGCCAGAGTGGCGCGGCCATCGCCGCCGTACCGGTGACGGATACGATCAAGCAGGCGACAGAGTCGGGGAGCGTCCTGGCAACCGTACCACGCGAGCGGCTGTGGGCGGCGCAAACACCCCAGGCGTTCGCCCTTGCGACGCTTCTCGAAGCCCACCGCAAGGCCGAGCGCGAGGGATATTTGGCCACCGACGATGCGGAGTTGGTGGAACGGCTGGGTACGGCGAATGTCGGCATCGTCGAGGCCTCGTACGACAACCTCAAGATTACGACGCCCGAGGACGTGGTGGTCGCCGAGCGCATCGCGGCGGTGCGCCGCACAGGGCCGGAGAGGTACGGCGGATGACGAATGCTCCAAGGCAGGCGCGCCCGTGAGGGTAGATGAGAATCGGCTTTGGATTTGACGCCCATCGCCTCGTAGAAGGCAGGCCGCTCGTGCTTGCCGGATGCCGGATTCCCTTTCCGCGCGGGCTGGAGGGCCACTCGGACGCCGATGTCGCCGCCCATGCCGTCATCGATGCCGTCTTGGGGGCCGCGGCGCTGGGCGATTGCGGCTCGATGTTTCCGGCAAGCGACCCGCGTTATGCCGCTGCGGATAGTCTGGATTTGCTGCGGCAGGCGGTGAGGGCCGTGCGGGTAGCTGGTTTTGCCCCGTCTCAGGTGGACTGCACGATCGTTGCCGAGGAACCCGCGCTTGCCCCGCACGTGCCGGCCATGCGTCGCAACTTGGCCGAGGCGTGCGGCATCCGGCTTGAAGAGTGCACGGTCAAAGCCAAGCACACCGAGGGCATGGGCTTTACCGGCGAAGGCGTGGGCATGGCGGCGTTTGCGGTTGCGGTCATCGAACCGTCGACCGCCGGCCCTCGCCGGCCGGCGGACGGGGCAGGCTTCCTGTCATGAGCGGCGCACCCGCCGTCCGGGTTCGGTTTGCGCCGTCCCCGACGGGCTCGCTGCACGTTGGCGGTGCGCGCACCGCACTCTTCAATTACCTCTTCGCGCGCCGCTATGCCGGGCGGTTTGTGTTGCGCATCGAAGACACGGATACGGCGCGCTCCGAGCGGGTCTACGAAAGGGCCATCCTCGACGACCTGCGCTGGCTGGGTTTGTCCTGGGATGAGGGGCCGGATAGAGGCGGACCGTATGGCCCGTATCGGCAGAGCGAGAGAGCCGAACGCTACCGCAACGCCGCGGCAGTCCTGCAGGCGGCGGGCGCGGCCTACGAGTGCTTCTGTTCAGCCCAGGAATTGGATGCGCAGCGTGCCGAGCAGGAGCGCCAGGGCCTGGCGCCGCGCTATCCGGGCACCTGCCGGCGGTTGACGGCCGCCCAGCGCGCCGCCTACGAAGCGCAAGGTCGCCGGCCGGCCCTGCGGTTTTGCATGCCCCAAACTGAGATTGTCGTTCGCGACCTGGTGCGCGGCGAGGTGCGTTTTCCGGGCGGCAGCATCGGCGACTTCGTCATTGTCCGATCAGACGGCCGACCCGCGTACAACTTTGCGGCGGTTGTTGACGACGATCAGATGGCGATCAGCCACGTGATCCGTGCGGACGAGCACCTGCCCAACACACCCCGGCAGATCGCGCTCTACGAGGCTTTGGGACGGCCGCAACCTGCGTTTGCGCACGTCTCGATGATCCTTGCGCCGGACCATCAGAAGTTGTCCAAACGCCATGGCGCGGCATCGCTGGCCGACTTCCGCGAGCAGGGCTACCTGCCGCAGGCGCTGGTGAACTACCTGGCGCTCTTGGGCTGGTCACCCAAGGACAATCGCGAGATCTTCTCGCTGGACGAACTGACCGCCGCATTTTCGCTGGACCACGTGCAAGCAGCGCCGGCCGTCTTCGATGCGGCAAAGCTGCGCTGGTTCAACGCCCAGTACATCCGCCGTCTGCCGGCAGACGAGTGGGCGCGTCTCGTGCGCGAGGCGTGTGCGGCGCATGACGCGCTGCGCGATCTGCCCGAGCTGAACGATCCGGCGTGGGTCGAGCTCCTGGCGGGCGCGCTGCGCGACCACGTCGAGGTGCTGGCCCAGGTTCCGGCGGCAGTGGAGGCCTTGTTGGTGAACACGCCGCGTGCGAGTGCGCTCCCGCTATCCTTGGATGCGCCGACGAGGGCGTTCTTCGAGGAGCTGCGCGCAGCAGCCGCGGCCTGCGCCTCGCGGGAAGAATTTGCCCGGCTGGCCGGCCGCGACCGGCTGACTGCCTGGGGTGCACGATACGGTTTAGCCGGTCGGACGCTGTTTCGCCCGCTGCGTCTTGCGCTGACGGGCGAAGAGCACGGCCTGGAGATGCCCGTGCTCCTGCAGGTGCTGGGACCGCAGCGAGTGGCCGAGCGGCTGCGCGCAGCTGTGGCGGCACAATCCCCTGCGACCCGGGCCGGTGAGGCGACATGATTCGGTCCGTGCTGCGACCCGGCCCGCACCCGACGCACTGTCGCGCACGATGCGTGAGCCCGTCCGAAGCCGTGCCGGTGTTGGTCGACGCAGGAGGCTGGTGGGCAGGAGGGCTGCCTGCAGCCGTGAGAAGTGGAGTGGCGATGACGGATCTCGCGTGCCGCCGGGTGCCTTCCCCGAATTTGCCTGTTGCAGCCTCCGGCTGCTGCTGTTGACGGGCGCAAACGCGCCCTGACGTCTTCCCCCGCAAGCGTCTGGCCGGATCTTCCCTCCCTGCGCAGGCAGAAAGCACACACATGAAACGCGAGTCTTTTCTTTCCGAAATCCGTGCCGACTGGCGCGCCTGCTTTGAGCGCGATCCGGCCGCCAGACATTGGCTGGAAGTGCTCTTGGCGTATCCCGGTTTTCACGCCATCCTTGCCCACCGCATCCTGCACCGGGTGCACCGCGCCGGCCTACCCGTCCTGGCGCGCGTCGGTGCGCACGTTGTACGCTTCCTCACCGGTATCGAGATCCATCCGGCCGCTGAGATCGGCGCGGGCTTTTTCATCGATCACGGCATGGGTGTCGTCATCGGAGAAACGACCGAGATCGGACGCAACTGCACGCTGTACCAGGGCGTGACCCTGGGCGGCACGAGCCTGCAGCGCGGCAAGCGCCACCCGACGCTGGAGGACAACGTCGTCGTGGGTGCGGGCGCGGCGATCCTGGGGGCCATCGTCATCGGTGCGAATACCAAGGTGGCGGCGGGCGCGGTCGTCGTCAAGTCGGCGCCCGCCAACAGCACCGTCGTCGGCGTCCCGGGGCGGGTCGTGTTCGTGGACGGCAAGCGCGTGCGGGAACCGGTCGTGCCGCAAGTGGATATGCCCGACCCGACAACCGAAGCTCTGACCGCATTGGGTAAGCGGGTGGAAGAACTCGAGGCCCGCCTGCGGGAGGTGGAAGGTTCGCGTGGCACTCCGACTCTATAACACGCTGACGCGACGCGTCGAGACCTTCGACCCGCTCCAGCCGGGGCGGGTCTCGCTCTACGTGTGCGGCATGACCCCCAGCTTCCACCCCCACCTTGGTCACGCCCGGACGTTCCTCACCTTCGACGTCTTGGTGCGCTACCTGCGGGCGCGCGGCTTTGAGGTCACCTACGTGCGCAACATCACGGATATCGACGACAAGATCATCGAGCGTGCCAACGCTGAGGGCGTTGCCTGGGACGACGTCGTGAACCGCTACTACGGCGAGTTCACGGTCTGCGCGCAACGATTGGGCCTGCTCACGCCGAGCGTCGAACCGCGGGCGACCGACGAGATTCCGGGCATGGTTGACTTCATTCGCCGTCTCGTCGAGCTGGGGGCGGCGTACGAAACCGCGGATGGCGTCTACTTCTCCGTGGCGCACGACCCGCGCTACGGGAGCTTGAGCCGGCGCAACCTCGACGAATTGCGGGCCGGCGAACGGATCGCCGTACGCGAGGAGAAAAGGGATCCGCTTGATTTTGCGCTCTGGAAGAAGGCAAAGCCGGGTGAACCGACGTGGCCCAGCCCGTGGGGTCCGGGCCGGCCGGGCTGGCACATCGAGTGCTCGGCCATGTGCCGGCGCTACCTCGGGGATCAATTTGACATCCACGGGGGTGCATCGGATTTGGTCTTCCCTCACCACGAGAACGAGGTCGCGCAGACGGAGACCGTCACGGGCAAGCATCCCATGGCGCGATTTTGGATCCACGCCGGTCTGCTCAACGTCGATGGTCAGAAGATGAGCAAGTCGGCCGGCAACTTCGTGCCGCTGCCGGAGCTTTTGGACCGCTTCCCCGCGGCGGCCGTCCGCTACTTGTTTCTGCAGACAGGGTACCGCAAACCGTCGAATTTCAGCCTGGCGGCGCTCGAGGCGGCGGTGCGCGGTTTGCGCGGCCTGTATGCGGATGTCGACGCACTGCCGAGCGGTCCGCTCGTGCCGGATGGTCCGACAGCTGCGGGCGAAAGGCTGGCGTTGCCGGATGAGTTCGCTTCGTACCTTGATGACGACCTGAATACAGCCGGGGCGCTGGGCTGGTTGCAGCGTGCGCTGCGGGCGCAGCGCGCTGCCGGCACCGATCCTGCGACCCGCGATGCACGTGCGCGCACGCTGCGCGCGTGCCTGGACGTGCTGGGTTTACCCCCCAGCGGAGCGCACGCATCCCTCACCGCCCGGACCGTCGAGGTGCGGCTGGACGACGGCCATCGCAAGTTGCTGGCCGCGATTGCCGGCGACGAGGCACCCGACGACCGGGCGCTGATCCAGCGCGTGGTCGAGCTGCGCCAGGCCGCGCGGGCGCGCCGTGACTATGCCGAATCGGACCGCCTACGTGATGTGCTGGGGCGTGCCGGGATCGTGCTCCATGACGGCAAGAACGGCACGGAGTGGAGGTTTCATGAGCCGGCGTGAGCGCGATGAGGAAGAGATCACCGGCTTTCATGCGGTGGACGAAGCGCTGAGTGCCGGAGAACGAATGCTGTGGCTGCGCGTCGCCGCGCCGCGGCTGCGCGATGCACGCGTCCGCACTCTCGTCGAGCGGGCGCGGGAGCGGAGCATTCCGATTGAGGTCGTCGACCCCCGCTCGATGAAAGGCCGAGGCATGCCAAAGGGCGGACTTTCCGCAGGCGTGCCGCCTTTTCGCTACGCCGCTTGGGCTGATGTGCGGGCCACGGTGCGCTCGGCGCCGGCGGTCCTCGTCCTCGTCTTGGATCACCTCGAAGACCCGCACAACGTCGGCGCGATTCTGCGCAACGCCGAGGGTGCGGGGGCGGATGCGGTCATCGTGCCCGACCGGCGCAGTGCGGGCGTGACGGCCGCCGTGCGCCGTGCCGCCGCCGGAGCCGCGTCGCACCTCAGGATAGCCCGCGTGCCGAATATCGCCGCCGCGCTCATGGCGCTCAAAGACGACGGCTGCTGGGTGGTGGGGCTGTCACCGGACGAGCGCGCCGCACCCTACGACCGCGAGTCCTACGCTCCCAAGTGTGCTCTCGTCATCGGGGCCGAACACCGCGGTGTCTCGCACCTGGTGGCGCAGCGGTGCGACGGGCTCGTACGCATTCCGCTTCGCGGGCGGGTTGCTTCGTTGAATGCCGCCAGCGCCGCGGCGGTCGTTTTGTTTGAGATCGCCCGGCGCCGCGCGCACGCGTGACAGCTGCCAAGCCGGCGCGGACGGTTTGTCAAGAGGCCGGACGCCCCTGCGCTGCGAGTGTGACCGCGCCAAAACAGGCTGAAGTCACCCCGTCTCCTTGACGAAACCCGGCATCGAACATATAATCGGTAAGGACTGCCGGGCCTCCGGCAGCCGCGAGAGCAGGGGGTACGAAAGAACTTTGGGGGCACTTCACCCGGTCGAGGAGACCTACGACTACAGCGAGCGGGCAGATGAGGAACTGGTCAATGCGGCCAAGTGCGGGGATAACCTCGCCATGGAGTACTTGCTCAACAAGTACAAAAATTTCGTCCGCATCAAGGCCAAGAGCTACTTCCTCATCGGTGCCGATCGCGAGGACATCATCCAAGAGGGCATGATCGGCCTGTACAAGGCGGTCCGTGACTTCCGCGCTGACAAGTTGTCGTCGTTCCGCGCCTTCGCCGAGCTGTGCATCACGCGGCAGATCATCACGGCGATCAAGACCGCGACGCGGCAAAAACACATTCCGCTCAACCAGTACATTTCGCTGAACAAGCCGATCTACGATGAAGACAGCGAGCGGACGCTGCTGGACGTCATGGCCAGCGCCAAGATGTCGGACCCGGAGGAGCTGGTCATCAACCAGGAGGTCTCGGAAGACATCAAGGAGCGGATCCAGGAGAACTTGAGCGACCTCGAATCCCAGGTTCTGCTGAGTTACCTGGAGGGCAAGTCGTATCAGGAAATGGCGCGCGACCTCAACCGCCACGTCAAGTCCATCGACAACGCCCTGCAGCGCGTCAAGCGCAAGATCGAAAAAAACCTAAGCGAAGTCGAGCTCTACTAAAGTGCGGGCGGGCGGCGATGCGGCCGCCCGCAGCCTTTCCGAGGGTGCGGCCCGCAAGGCCGGCGCCGTCTGCAGGCGACCGCAAAAACGCCACACAGGCCCGCGCCATCAGGACCGCGAGGGCCCTAAGGTCGGTGCCGTGTGCGGCCGACCTTAGGAGTAATGCACTACCTGCGCGTCCGCTACCGGCACGATGTCATCTGCACGGTCTCCGATTGCGGCGAGCTCATTGTACCTGAAGGCAAAACCTCGGACGTCGTGTACCCGGACGGCGCCCTGGTGAAGCTGCCGGTCGAGGAACGTGATCTGCGCAGTGCATTCTCGCTGGACTGTCCGGCTGGACATACCAACGATCTCTATGCGCCGCGCGATCTGCATGTCATCAAGTCCTCCTCGCCCGGGGAAGCGGATTTTCGCCCCATCACTTTGCGGACCAACCTCGGCTCATAGTCTGCCACCGGCTTTCGTTCGCGAAAAGAAAAGCCGGCCAGCCCTGCGAACCCGGAGGCATCATGAGACGTCTATGGCATGGCTGCCTGCGGGCAGCCCTTCTCTTGTTCTTCGTGTTGGTTGGACAGGCAGCGCGGACGCAGCCAGCCGCGCCCATCGACCCTTCGCTGTACGCGGGGCTGCACTGGCGCTTGGTGGGACCCTTCCGCGGAGGCCGTGTGCTGGCGGTGTCCGGTGTGCCGGGCAACTCGACCTTGTTCTACTTCGGTGCCGTGGATGGCGGCGTCTGGCAGACGGAGGACGCCGGCCGGACGTGGCGGCCGATTTTCGACGGACAGCCGGTGTCATCGATCGGCGCCATCGCCGTTGCACCGTCGGATCCGCGCCGCATCTACGTGGGGACGGGTGAGGCCGACATGCGCTCCGACATCACGTTCGGCGACGGCATGTACGTGTCGACCGACGGCGGACGCAGCTGGCGGAGCAGCGGTCTCACGGATACGCGTCACATCGGGTGGGTCGAGGTCGATCCGCACGATGCGCGCCGGGTCTTTGTCGCAGCATTGGGACACGCCTACGGGCCGAATGACGAACGCGGCGTCTTTGTAAGCCTGGATGGCGGCATGACCTGGCGGCGCGTTCTCTTCCTCAACCCGGACACGGGAGCGATTGACGTCAAGATCGATCCAGGCAACCCGCGGCACGTCCTCGCGGCACTCTGGCAGACCCGCCGCCCGCCGTGGAACATCTATCAGCCCTCCAACGGCCCGGGTAGCGGCCTCTACGAGTCGCGCGACGGGGGCGCGTCGTGGCACCGTCTCGTTGCCGGTCTGCCGCGACGCGGCCTGGGGCGCATGGGGATCGCGTTTTCGCCTTCCCAACCGCGTCGCATCTACGTGCTGGCAGATGCCGCGCGCGGCGGCTTGTATCGTTCGGATGACGGCGGGCGGCGATGGCGGCGCGTCAATGCCGACCCGAGGCTGTGGTCGCGGGGCTGGTACTTCTGCGGCGTCACGGTTGATCCACACGACCCCGACACCGTCTACGTCAACGATACGGCGCTCTACCGTTCGCGCGACGGCGGACAAACGTTCACCGCGATCAAAGGATCTCCCGACGGCGACGACTTCCACACGCTGTGGATTGACCCTCGCGACCCGCAGCGGATGATCTCCGGGTCCGACCAGGGTGCCAGCGTCAGCCTCAACGGCGGCCGCACATGGAGCACGTGGTACAATCAGCCGACCGGACAGTTCTACCACATCGCAACCGATACCGCGTACCCGTTTAACCTCTACGGCGCCCAGCAGGACAGCGGGGCGGCGGCAGCGCTCAACCGTTCGGTGTACTCGTCTTTGACCTTTCGGGATTGGCGGGCAATCGCGGCCGGCGGCGAGAGCGACATGCTGGCGCCCGACCCTCTGTCCGCCGACACCGTCTTCGGGGGGCGCGTCGAGCGGTATGACCTGCGCACGGCTCAAGATCAGGTCATCGACCCGACGCTGGCCCATCCGGGCATCTTGTGGCGTCAAACCTGGACGCTGCCGCTTGTGTTCTCGCCTGCCGACCCGCACGCGCTGTACTTCGGGCGCCAGGTTCTGTTTCGCACGCGTGACGGCGGGAAAACATGGCACATCATCAGCCCCGATTTGACGCGGCCTCGCCCCGGGGTTCCGCCGACGCTGGATCCGGCCACGGCCGCCGACACGCTGGGCATCGGGCCGCGGCGCGGCGTCATCTATAGTATCGCTCCGTCGCCGCTGCGGGCAGACGTGATCTGGGCCGGGACCGATGACGGGTTGATCTGGCGCACCGCCGACGGTGGAGAGCACTGGCACAACGTGACGCCCGCCGGGCTTGGTTCGTGGAGTAAAGTGACCGGCATCGAGGCCTCACCCTTTGACGCGGCCTGTGCCTATGCCGCCGTCGATCGACACCGACTGGAGGATCCGGCTCCCTACCTGTATCGGACATGCGACGGCGGGGGCCACTGGCACCTCATCACGCATGGCCTGCCGGGCGATGCCTGGCTCAATGCCGTCCGCGCCGATCCCGCCGTCCGCGGCCTGCTCTATGCCGGTACCGAGACCGGAGTGATGCTCTCCTTCGACGACGGCGATGACTGGCTGCCCTTGCAGCTCAATCTACCGGTCGTCTCAGTTCGCGATCTCTCCATCCGCGGCGATAGCCTGGCGATTGCAACGCACGGTCGCGGCTTTTGGGTTCTCGACGATCTGGCGCCTCTGCGCCAGATGGCGGCGGCCGCCGGGGCCCGGGGGCCGTACCTCTTTGCCCCGGCTGCCGCAATTCGCGTGCGCCCCGGGAACGACCAAGGTGAACGGCTTCCTCCCGAGGAGCCTGCAGCTCCCAACCCTCCGACAGGAGCTCTCATCGACTACGAGCTTCCCGCCGGGGGTGCAGCCAGGGTCGACATTGCCATCTCCGACGCCGCCGGCCACACCGTCGCATCATGGTCCAGCTCGCGAGCCGGGCCAGTCCCCAACCCCAACGACTTTCCCTTCATGGCGCTCTACATTCCGCATGTGGCTGTTCCCACAACTCGCGCCGGCCTCAATCAATTCGTGTGGGATTTTCACGTGAGCCCGCCGCCGGATACACCCGGCGGCGAGCAAGCCGTGGGGCCGCTGGCGCCTCCCGGCAACTATACGGTCACGCTCACGGCGGATGGCCGTGTCCAGCGGCGCAGTCTGATCGTCCTCAAAGATCCGCGCATACAGGCAGGCAATGCTGGCCTGCGGGCGCAGTATCTCTTTGCGCTGCAGATCGAAGAGAGTGCGGCACGCCTCAATCGCGCCTACCGGCTGCTCGACGGCACGCTGGCTCACCTGTCGCAAAGCCATTCGGCAGAGGTCCAGGCATGCGTGCGCCGTCTGCGCGCCATCGCCGGTGCTCCGGCGCCCAGATCGCCCGACAATTCGGTGGGGTATCCGGAGACAAACCTGACCTCACTCCACTACCTCATGGGCCAGCTCATGAGCCTCGAGGCGATGGTGGAGAGTGCCGACGCGGCGCCGACGCCGGACGCGCAGCGCGCGTTTGCGGCCTTAGATGCCTCCGGCCGGGCGGCGGTGGACCGCATACCGTCAGGCACGTGCGGTGTGACGCCGCGACCGGGGACTTAAGGCCGGTTGTCGGCGTCGCCACCGGATGTGGCCGCCGGGAGCAAGCGGGTAGCGCGCAGACGCGCGAGTTCCGACTCCAATTCTTGCGCGCGCAAGTTCTCGTACGTCACCTGGGCCGCGCGGCACAGGTGGGCCAGGCCTTTGACTTCGTCGGGATCGATCTCCGCACCGCTGTCGTGCGGCCCGTAGAGCACAAACCCGGCGAGCGAACGCTGCGCGATGATGGGCATGGCCAGCACGGGACTGCGCTCGCCGCCGGGAGCGCCGTCCAGTTGCCAGCCTGTGTGCACAAGACGCAGAGGGTTCCAGTCGGCCTCCAACGCCAAGACGAGCGGCGTATCGTGTGCAACGGCCGGCTGTGGCCCGTCCGCCCATCCATAGGCAAGCACGCGCCGGAAGCCGCCGTTGCCGTCGCGCCGGAAGAGAGCGGCCGACGATAAGGACAAACACGCGGCGGCTTCGCTGACGACATACCGGTCGACCGTTCCGCCCTGTGTGGCGTGTGCGACGGCGCGGGCGTCGAGGGCCAGCCGAGCCAGCGCCTCACGCCGGGAGCGGAAGAAGATCCCGTCAACGAGGCTGCCCAAGCGTTTCTCGATGGCGCTCATCCAAAAGCTCAACGCGATCGCGAACGCAATCTCAAACGTCAGAGCCAGCCGGGCTTGGGCCAGTTCGTGGCCGACAAACCACTCGATGAGGCTGAAGACAACGATGACGATGCCGCTGACGAGAGCAAAGAGCAAGGCACGGTTAATGACGAAGCCGACGTCGACGACACGGTGCCCAATGACGGCGTAGGCGACGGCAAGCGGCAGCGCCGTGTTGACGCAAAAGAGCAGGCTTTGAACCCAGCGCGGTGCTGTGACGGGTAAGACCGAGCTGAACGCCAGGAGCCCGGCGAGGTAGGTGCTCGCCAGGCCGACGAACAAGCCCGCGACCACCCATCGGATACGCGGGCGGTTGAGCGGGTCACCGCGGACGTACGTCTCGAGAACCGCGTACATGCCGAGGATGAAGGCCAGGCCTTGAACGGCAAGCATGTACCTCTGAAACGTCTCCGCCGGTCGCCCCAGCAGCATATTTGCCACATCCGGGTAGAGGATAAGAGCGGCAAAGCCGACCGCAAGAGTGGGCAGGGCGCGCCGTACCACGCGCCGCCATGCCCGCTTGGGTGGGGCCAGAAAATCAAGCGCGAAGACGACAAGCCCCGCCGTTCCGGCGGCAGTCAGCACGTCGCCGAGCAGGACAGCGGCGACATGTATCGCGGATCCCGGGAAGCGAGAAAACGATGCAAAAGGCGATCCCTGGACTGTAGCCCAGGCAGTACAGGAAAAAGCCCCATGTCATCGGGCTGGGACGAGCGATCACGAGGACCCCGCCCACGCCGATGAAAATCGCCGCGGCCAAGGTTCGCAAAACGAGCCCCAGCTTGGAGAGGGCCGGGTAGTCGGCCGGTTGGGGAACGAGAATCACTCGCCGTTCGGTGCCGTTGCGGACGATCCAGATGGGAATGGGCGTTGCGGCCGCAGCCCGGGCCGGAGAGCCGCTCACATACACGCGGGATAGGAAGGGAGTCCGGGCGAGATCGACGCGGTCACCTGGGAGGATGCCGTTACGCGCCGCGGTTGAACCAGGAGCGACGGCTTTGACTCGTCCATCATAATCTGTCTGCATTCCGGTTTCGCCGTTGGGGGTCCATGCGGCACCCGCAGGGTTCCAGACCAAGCTGAAATTGGCCAGCGTGGTTCCGAAGACCAGCACGGAGAGCAACACGACCTCACAATTCGAGCCACGGTGTGCGATGCACCGGGCGCCGCGTGCGTCATTGAGGTCCACCTATTCGCCAGCCGGCTCGCAGTGCACTTGCAGTCCGGCGATTCCCGCGGACGGTCGACTCGGCGATTTCGAGGCGTGCGCGCAAGCACGCCTCCCGGCACGTTTTCGAGCGAGGGGTTAGCCGGGCGACGCCGGGCCGCCATCCAGGGGCGGCGCGATGCGAAAGAGGGAAGGTCGAAGAGGGACGGAAGGACGATGGTAACCGCGGCGGCTTTGCGTCTCGGGTAGAAAGGAAGATGTCGGAATGCCAAAATACGTCATCGAACGCGAGCTGCCGGGGGCAGGCCGCCTGACCCCGGAAGAACTTGCCGGAATTGCGCGCACGTCCTGTTCCGTACTGTCGGATCTCGGTCCGTCAATACAATGGGTCCACAGTTACGTGACGGCCGATAAGATTTACTGCGTGTACATCGCGCCGGACGAGCAGGCCATCCGCGAACATGCCAAGCGCGGTGGCTTTCCCGCCAACCGTATCAGTGAGGTCACGACGACGATCGATCCGACGACTGCGGAAGCCTAGCGGACCACATCGGTCGCCCATGCCTGCCTGCCGTTGCGGCCGGCAGGCAGCCGACCCTGTGCGCCGCGCCGCACGCACGAAATGGCCTCGCGCCCTCCTGGTCGTGGATGTTTGCAGGCGCCGTGGCTCAGGCTGCAGCTCGCCCTCCTCGCGTCCTCCTAGTCGTGGATGTTTGCGTGCCCGTCATCGCGCAGGCTGCGGTCGGCGCTGGGCCGCATGAGAAGGCGAGCCGGTGCTCGGCGAACAAGGTGGGTGCTCCAAGAGCCCTAGAAACCGGGCGCTGCGCCGACGTAGCTCAGCCGGTAGAGCAGCGGTTTTGTAAACCGCGGGTCGGGGGTTCAAATCCCTCCGTCGGCTTCTTTTGCCTTATACCTTCGTGCTGGGTCTGGGAGCTGTACGGCGGCAAACGGTCGCTCCTCATTTTCCATGGCTGCCAACTGGCATCTGCCTCATAAAATAAGGCTTAGACGCCTCTTGCCCGAATAAACCGTGTGTGGTATCATCAAATAGCCTAACAACGTACGGGAGATAGCCGTGCTGAGTACGTCGTCCGCCTCCGTTGATCAGTTGGACCTTCAACTGATGGAGGCTTTGCAACGCAACGGTCGAGCAACGTTTGCCGAGCTCGGCGAGCTCGTCGGGCTCAAGGCCGCCTCCGTGCACGAGCGTGTCAAGCGCCTCGAGGCCCGAGGCTTCATCCGCGGGTACACGGCCCGCCTGGACGGGCGGCTTTTGGGCCTCCAGTTAACGGCGTTCGTCAGCTGCTACACATCGGCGAGCACCGACTACGACGAGTTGACGTCGATCGTGGCCCAGCTGCCGGAGGTATGTGAGATCTACAGCGTCACTGGGGAAGAGACGTACATTCTGCGGGTCATGACACGCTCGACGGTGGATTTGGACGACTTTTTGGCGCGCTTGAAGAAGATTCCCGGCGTCGAGCGGACCAAGACGATGATCGTGCTCTCGACTCCTTTTGAGCGCGGGGGCATTACCTTGCGGGAGGACGGCGTTCCGGCCGCCCGCCGCTTACGGAGCGTGCGATAACGATGTCCGCACTGTCAGTCAGCATTCCCACGCCTGTCCGGCCCCTCAAGCCGCCGGCGGGTCCCGAGGCGTTGGAGCACATGAACCTGCGCCAGGGAGAGTTCTGGCGAGTCATTCCGGCCTACAAGGACGTCGACAGCGACACCTTCCTCAATCACCTCTGGCAGTACCAGCATTCGGTGAAGACACCTGAGGAGCTGCAACATACGGTGCAGGACCTAGCGCCGCCGGCGTTCATCGAGGACATGCGAGCTGGTTTTCACCGGGCACCGATGAATGTCCGGGTCTCGCCCTACATGATCGCTTTGATCGACTGGAGCAACCCCTACACCGATCCCATTCGCACGCAGTTCATCCCCCTGGCTTCGCGTCTGCTGCCCGATCACCCCAAGCTGTCTCTCGATTCCCTGCACGAGCTGGAAGATTCTCCCACCCCCGGCCTCACGCACCGCTACGTGGACAAGGCACTCTTTTTGCCGACCAACGTCTGTCCGGTGTACTGCCGCTACTGCACGCGATCGTATGCCATCGGGGGCGACACCGAGGTTGTCGAGAAGGCGGAGCTGGCGACCAATCAGCAGCGCTGGCAGCAGGCCTTCGCCTACATCGCCTCGCGGCCGGAATTGCAGGACATCGTCATCTCGGGCGGTGACGCCTACCAGCTGCCGGCGAAGAGTCTGCGGAAGATCGGTGAGACGCTGCTGGACATGCCGAACATTCGACGCATCCGCATCGCCTCCAAGGGTCCGGCGGTGATGCCCAGCAAGATTCTCACCGACACGGCCTGGACGGAGGCCCTGGTCGGGTTGGTCGAGTGCGGCCGCAGGCTCGGCAAAGACGTCATGCTGCACACGCACTTCAATCATCCCAACGAAATCACGTGGATCACGCAGCAGGCGATGCAGCTGCTCTTCGAACGCGGGGTCATGGTCCGCAACCAGAGCGTCCTCATTCGCGGCGTCAACGACGATGCGCGGACGATGCAGCTGCTCGTGCGCCGGCTGGGCTACATCAACGTTCACCCGTACTACGTCTACATGCACGATATGGTGAAAGGCGTCGAGGACTTGCGCACGACCGTGCAGACCGCGATCGACATCGAAAAGTTCGTGCGTGGCTCAACGGCCGGCTTCAATACGCCGACCTTCGTGTGCGATGCCCCAGGTGGGGGCGGCAAGCGGGACGTGCACAGCTACGACTACTACGATCGGGAGAATGGCATCGCCGTGTACAGTGCACCGAGCGTCAAGCCGGGACGATGGTTTTTGTACTTTGATCCGATCGACCAACTCTCGCCGGCGGCGCAGGAGCGGTGGAAGGATCCGCGTACCCAGGATGAGATGATCGCAGACGCGACGGCACGCGCTGCAGAGGGCCGCTAGAGGCGCCGTACACGGTTTTCGGACGATAGACGCATATCCGCTCCGAGCGTGGCGCAGCGGCTACCGTGCGAGTTCCAGCCTCGACCCGGCGGCCGATCCCGACGATCCCAACGGGATGTATCAAGACTGGAGCGCGCAGGCCGTGCAAAAGCGCGGTGGTTCCTTCATGCTGTGCCACAACGCGATGACCGCCGTTGCGGGCCTCTTTGCCGACGGTATGCGCAAAGATCCCCGCGCCGTCCTCTCGGACTTCGAACGGAACACGCTGCCCGGGTTCCTTGTCGTTCCGGCCGGTGTCGCGGCCGTTCAGGCGGCGCAACTGAAAGGGTGGAAACTGTTTCCGGTCGGGTAGAGGCTATCCGGCCGCGGGGGCGGGTGCACGCCTTGGGATGCATGCCGGCGTAAGGCCGCCTGGGCGCGACTGACGGGTGCCCGGCATGGCGCGGCTTGTGTGGAGGAAGGGCGGCAGCCGGCCGAAGAGGCGACAGGCTGCCCCTGATTCGCAACGCGCGAAGGGGCCGAGCATGGACGGCGCTGCGCGGCGCAGAAATGAAGGGCCCCGGCGGGCAGGTGGCCGAGTGGTTAATGGCAGCAGACTGTAAATCTGCCGCGCACAGCGCTACGTAGGTTCGAATCCTACCCTGCCCAGCGATGCCTCCATTGGCGCGCTGCCCAAAACGTCTGGTTAGGTCATGGGAGCCCGGACGCGCCTCCCGGGTGCGAATTGCTGCGGGTCGTAGTTGGGATCGTTGCGCGGCCTGGGCACGTCTTTCCACCACTCGCTGTAGCGCGCCAGCCAATCGAAGTTCTCGTAGATATAGTCGTTGTTCTCGAAGCGCCGCCGATGCAAGATGAACGGTTGGATGGTCTGCCAGTGCGTGCGAATCAGCAATCCCACCGCATCGACAATCAGCGAGGCGTTGAGGACGCCGCGGCGTGCCAGGCAGGCGACGGTTTCCATGTACTGTCCGACGACGTAGAGAGCCCGCTCATCGGCGGATCCGGGGTAGCGGGAGCGCAGATCCTCATCCGTCGGGTAGCGTTCGTGCACGCCCTGCAACTGCTGAAAAGCCTCCACGACCGGGGCGGCGGAAATCCGGTCGATCGCGTCGAGCAGAGCCAGGGCATTGCGTTCGTGGGAGATTTCACGGGTCTGGCGGGCCAAGAAGAACGTCGTGAAGACGACGGCCGCAAAAGCGATGATGACGGACGCCAAAGGCACGAGATTGTCAATGCTCATGGCTCATTCTCCGAGCGTGCGCCTGGGCGCAGGGAATGTGCTCTTCGGTATCGTCCCGGGTGCGACCTCGACCCGCAACCTGCGAAGGTGCGCATGCGCCAAAGGACGAGAATGGCCGTGATGCTGGAACGGTCAGGGCATGCCGGCCATGGAGGCCGGGCAAAAGTGCCGAACGGGCCGCGTGGGAGCGACGGCCGGAGCGCGCAGGGTCGTTTCGGGACGCGGCGGAGCACGCACGCGTCAGCCGTCGCCATCCCGAGGAGGAAAGGCAAGGAATGCGCCGGTCGGTCGGGGTGTGGGCGTGGGTGACGCTCGTTTCTGCAGCGTTTGTGGCATGCGCGGGCCTGGTCCTTGCATGGGGAGCGTGGTGGCTCCACACCGCATTGCCGCAGCGTCACGGCAGTCTGACCGTCGGGGGCATACGCGCACAGGTCGTCATTGTGCGGGATACCCGCGGTATCGCCCACATCGAAGCACGTACCGAGGAGGATGCCCTGTTCGGCGAGGGCTTTGCCTGCGCTCAGGACAGGTTGTGGCAGATGGATCTCCTGCGGCGTACCGCAGAAGGCCGCTTGAGCGAGATCGTCGGGCCGGCAGCTCTGCCGGTGGACAGGTACATGAGGACCCTGGGTCTGGTAGGCGCCGCAGCCCGCGATGCCGGCCGGCTGCGCGGTGCAGCCGCGCGCGACGCGGCGGCGTACGCGGCGGGGGTCAATGCCGTCATGCAGCGTGCGCGTCTGCCGCTCGAATTCATCCTCCTTGGGTACCGGCCCAGGCTCTGGACGGTCAGCGACAGCATCGCGATCATCAAGCTGATGGCCCAGCGCCTGGACGATCAGTGGCCGCGGGTCGAATTGCGTGCCCTGATGCAAAAGCGTCTCGGCGTGGAGGCGGCCAACTCTTTGCTCGACATGCAGGTGCCGGGGCTGGAGCGCTTCGCCGCCTCATCGCAGGCAGCGGCCACGCGGCCCATCAGCAGCGTGCAGGCGGCTGGGCCGGTCATCCTCGGCGCGCACATGCCGCTGCCGCGCGACCCCGACAGCGGATCGAACGGCTGGGTGGTGGCGGGTTTTAGGGTCACGACAGGGGCACCCGTTCTCTCCAACGACACGCACCTGGAGCACGCGGTACCGAGCACGTACTGGCTCGTGCAGGTCACGGCCCCGGGCCTTGATGTCGAAGGATTCATCATCCCCGGCATCCCGTTCGTTGCACTGGGGCACAACCGGCGGATTGCATTTGGGGTCACCAGTGCGGATGAGGCGGTCGAAGATGTCTACGTCGAGCGGTTCCGTTCGCCGACATCCGACGAGTATGCGGCGAACGGACATTGGCTGCGCGCGCGGCACCGGCGGGAAAGGATCGCGGTGAAGGGCCGGCGGGACGTCATCCTTGACGTGCTCGAGACACGCCACGGCCCTGTCGTCGCCAGGTCGGGGCGCCTGGCGTATGCCCTGGCCTGGCCGGTCCTTCGCGCGGGTGCGGAAGTGGCTCTGCTGCGGGGGCTGGATCGAGCGCGCGACTGGTCCAGCTTCGAAAACGCGCTTCGTTTGGGCGTGGGTCCTGTCTTCAACTGGATGTACGCCGACCGAGCGGGCAACATCGGCTACCAGATGGCCGGGGCGCTGCCCGCGCGCCGGTCAGGCGATGGATCGCTGCCCGTCGAGGGCTGGGACGAGCGCTTCGCTTGGCGGGGCGACATTCCGTTTGACATGCTGCCCCACGCCTTCAACGCGCCGAGCGGCTATCTGGCGACGGCCAACAATGAGGTTGCGGCTCTCGGCCAACCCGGTGGGTCCTCGCCGTTTTTCGACGCACCGCTGCGGGTGGCGCGCATCTACCGGCTCCTCGGGCAGCCTCATAGGATGACGCCGCGGCAGATAGGGGCCATCCAGGGCGACGTCTTTGATGCCGCGCGCGTGATACTGGCGCGACGGACTGCGGACGTTCTTCGCAAGGATGCGGATCCGAGGCTGCGCGATCTTGGCCGCCAATTGTCCTTCTGGAACGGTATCGTATCGGCCGACTCCCGCATCCCGACCTTCTTGATGCGGGAGGAAACGGAGATCGTATCTTTGGTCCTGGCTCCTCGGCTGGGGGCCCGTCTCACAGGGCGCTACCTGAAGGACAACGACGCGATCATACCTTTGGAGCGGGTGCTGTTGGGAGACGGGTCCCTCCGGAGGATTGGCATCACGCGCTCCTCGTTGCTTGCCGCCCTGCCGGTCGCCGCCCGCCGGGCGGCCGGTTTTTCCTCCGCACACCGGATTGGGTGGTCTGCGCTTATCCCGTGGGGACACGTGAATGCGGCGCTTTTTACGCATCCCCTGGGACGTTTTTGGCCCCTCACGGTGCTCCTCAACATTGCGCCCTTCCCGCAGAGCGGGGATGGGCTTACGGTGGACGCGGCAAAGCCGCTGCACGGCCCGGCGTCCCGTCTGGTTGCCGACCTCTCGAATTGGGATGACTCATCGATGCTGCTGACGCTGGGCGAGTCCGGCATCTTCAACGACCCCCACTACCGAGACCAGGTGGAGGCCTTCCGTACCGTCACCTGGGTCCCGACCCCCTTCTCGCAGGCGGCAGTGCGCGCCGCGGCCAAGGATACGCTGGTGCTCTGCCCTAAGAAGCAGACGACCGTGCGGGAGTAGCTCAGTTGGTAGAGCGCTAGCCTTCCAAGCTGGATGTCGCGGGTTCGAGCCCCGTCTCCCGCTCACGCTATGTCCGCTTTGTGCCGGCAACTGCGAAAGTTTTGCACCTCATGTCGGAAAATGCCCGTCTGGGGGCCGAGCTGGCTCTCATCCTCGCCATTCTCAGCCTCCCGTTTTGGGTACCGTTTTTGCCCCGGACGTGGTTGAGCCGGCTGGCGCGACGCAAGCCCGATACCGAGAGGTGAGGAGACAAGCCGGCTGGCTGGCGCGCCGCATGGGCGTGTGCTGCTGCCTATGGGTCGCGCGACGGACATGACGGCATGACGCCTGTCCGTGCCGCCCTCCGCGTTGCCTGCGGGAACCGCGGCAAGGCCTGCGAACCTCGAGGTGCGAAGGCGGGCAGGGGCGCTGGGTTGGGCGTACGGCCTGCAGGGATGGCAGCAGCCCCTCGTGGCGACCGGGTAACGGAGGAAACGAAAGACACATGGACTGGTTGACGCATCTCATTCACGCCTTTGTCTGGTTCGGCGCGATCCTGGTGATCTTCGCGATCATCGGCTTCGTTGCGACGATCCGATGGATTGCAAGACTCTTCCGGCGCGGAGAGGCCGCCGTGGAAGGGGCGGCGCGCAGCGTGGGGGATAGTCTGCACCGCCGGTGAGCCCGGCCGGCCCGGTTTAGCGTGCCCTTGTAGCTCAGTGGTAGAGCGCGTCCTTGGTAAGGACGAGGTCGCGGGTTCAATCCCCGCCGGGGGCTCACGCGTTTTCCATCGCCAAATCCGGCAGCCGGGGCATGCGGCCGACAGGTAGCGGCCGCGCGCGTGACCAAGCGACAACCAGCGTGCGCCCGTAGCTCAACTGGATAGAGCAATGGACTCCTAAGCCGTAGGTTGGAGGTTCAAGTCCTCTCGGGCGCGAACTTTGGCCTTTCGCACTCCGGCAACGCGGGTGTGCGTCAGCATGCCCGGCAAGCCGGCCCGACATCGCACGCCGCAGCGCACGGCGTCGGCGTTCCGCCGCGCAAGCGCGCGGCCTCATGGACCGGAAAGCAAGCAGACGAGTATGGCAAAGCAGAAATTTGAGCGGACGAAGCCGCACGTGAACATAGGGACGATTGGTCATGTGGACCACGGCAAGACGACGTTGACGGCGGCGATCACGAAGGTGTTGGCCGAGTCTGGGACG
>CADDZI010000002.1 GCA_902812405.1 bacterium
GGGGGGGGCCGCGGCGGCGGGCCCGCCCGTTTACGTCACCGCGGGTGGGTCAATGCCCAATGCGGTTGCCAGATCGATTTGATGGTCTTGTTCGTTCACCAAGATATCGCGGATCTGTTCGGCCATCGCAAACTCACCCAGCTGCTCGCATTGCCGAACCCGTTCGCGGTAGTTGCGGATCGTCTCGTTTTCATTGGCCAAGTCGAAGCGAAGTAGATCTTTCGGCTTCGACGAGATCTTGACGGACCGCGGGACGGTTGTCGGGACCGCCCCCAAGTAGTCAATCTGACGGGCGATAATCAGGGCGTGGCCCAACTCTTGTTTGGCGTGCTGCTCCAGCTGGTCTGCGATGTTCATGTATTCGGCGCCCTTGAGCACTTGAGAATACACGACGTAGGTGATGATGGCCTGATATTCGCGGGCCAGGTCTTCGTTCAAGAGTTCCGCGAGGCGTTGGCGGCTGAGCGGCTGGGGTTGCTTACCAGGGGTGGTCTTAGCGGGCACGAGAGACTCGCTTTCTAGAGACGGGTGGGAGGGCAATGGCGCCCGGTGCTTGCGGGCGGCAGGCTATTTCCACCTCGACCGGTATTCCTCCGGCTTGACGAAAGCGCCGTGTGGAAGAGGAGAGCGTGGGACGGACCGAGCGTGGACCAAGGCAGCAGGCGCCCAAGCGGGTAGGGCGGAAAAGCCCGAGGAACCCGGCGGCGAGGCATCGGGCGAATAGCTCAGCGGTAGAGCACTCGCTTCACACGCGAGGGGTCGTAGGTTCGAACCCTACTTCGCCCACCACCGCACACCACAAGGGCATGGGCTGCCCGGCAGCACGGCGTTCGCGGCACGCGACGAGGCGGGTATGCCCGACTGCATGGATCGCGGCCAGGTTCGACGCGGTGTAGGCATGCAAAAACATGAGCTCGACGCTGAGGGCCGGCTACCAGGGCGTCGTCTGTCCGGTACGTGACCGCGCTGGGTGGCCATGCCGCGATCGTTGCTATCATTGCACTCGCCGTTGTGCTGCTTGTCGGCTTTCGCCCGCGCGGAATCCCCGAGTGGATTTGGGCGGTTGCCGGCGCAATCGCCGTCGTCGTTTTGGGGCTGGAACCGCCGCGCGCGGCGGCAGCGGCGTTGGGCGGGCAGTGGAACGTGCTCCTTTTTCTTGCGGGTCTCATGGGGCTGTCCGTGGCTGCCGAAACGAGCGGCCTGTTCGCGTGGCTGACGGACACGGTTTTGGATCGTGCCGGCGGCTCCCGGCGGCGTTTGTTCATCTACCTGTTCTTGGCAGCCGCGCTCTTCACGGTTGTCCTTTCCAACGATGCCACTGCCATTGTTCTCACGCCGGTCGTGTACCGCATCGTCGCGCGGCGAGGGATTGACGCCCTGCCCTACCTCTATGCTTGCAGCTTTGCGGCGGATACGGCCTCCTTTGGACTGCCGTTCTCAAATCCGGCCAACGTGCTCGTCGTGCCGCGACCGCACCTGGGAGCCTTCCTGTTGCATCTTGGACCGCCTATGCTCGCGGCGGTGGTCATCAATCTCCTCGTCTTCATCGCACTCTTCGGCACCCGCATTCGTGGACGCTACGACAGGGAGCCGGCACCGGCGATGACGGCCCCCGTGCGACGAACCCTCATCTGTCTGGGAATCGTCGTCGGCGCCTACATCGTCGCCCTTCTCCGAGATGTACCCTTGGGGCCGGTTGCCACCGCAGGGGCGCTGGTGACCCTTGTGGTTGCGCGGACCGAACTCAAGGACGTGGCGGTGCGCATAGGCTGGACGACGCTCGTCTTGCTCGCGGGGCTGTTTGTTGTCCTGGATGCTGTCTCGCGTGCCGGCTTTCTGCACACTGCACAGACCGCTCTGACCGATGCGGCCCGTCATGGGCGGCTGGCAGCTCTTGCGAGCGCCGCATTCGGCTCCGCAGTCGCCGCGAACTTGCTCAACAACCTCCCGGTTGCCGTTCTGTCGGGGGGCATTGTCGCCCACGCCACGGACGCCCGGCTTGCCTATCCGCTGGTTGCCGGCGTGGATCTGGGACCGAATCTGACGACGGCCGGATCACTCGCAACAATCCTCTGGCTTTCCATCGTTCGGGAGCGCGGATACGAAGTGCGCCCGATGGAATACCTGCGCCTCGGCATTGCCGTGGTGCCTGCGATGCTTGCCGTGACGGTGCTGTGGCTATGGCTCGTGCGGTAATTGTCGTGCATCCGTCAGCGGGACGTGCCTGTCTTCGGAGAAGCCGGCGCCGATGCATAGATGCTGCGAAGAAGGCTCAACTCGGACACTGAGATGCGCGAGAATGCACCACACCCCCGAACGGAGGGAAACTGATGCGCCTGGCAATATGCGTGGATGGCGTTGACGACGAATCCCTGATCGAACAAGCTATCTGGTGGGCTAGGTTGTTCGAGGCCGTGGAAGTCTGGTGCGCGTCTACCGGCGAGGCAAAGCGCGAGGTGCGCGAACAGTGGCTGCGTCATGGCCGCCGCCCGCCAGCACCGCACGGTCACCGCGAGGACGACGATATAGATCGCGAACAAGCCGAGGCGATTGCTGCACGGGCAGTCACCTTCTTGGCGAAGGCCGGCATTCAGGCACAACCGCGCACGCTGGCAGGGCGAGATGCCGGACATGCGGTGGCCGCGGCCACGGGGGAAAGGCTCGCGTGTCTTGTGGCCGCCGGTCACCGGGAGGGGTATGGTCCGCATGCCATCGGGCACGTGGCCCGCTTCATCATCGACCATGCGCGGGGTCCGGTCATCGTCGTTCGCCTGCCTGCGGGCGTGTCATGAGAACGCAATCCGACGCACCGAATACAAGGAGAGTAGCATGCTTTGCAACCTAATCTGTTCCATCGTGGTCAGCCGCTGTCGTGCACGCTGCAGCGTCGTTGCGCTGGTGCTCGTGGCGGCGTGGGTACTGTTCGGTCCACCTGCGCCCGCACGAGCCTGGGGATTGGAAGGCCATCGCATCATCGGCATCGTGGCGATGCGATATCTTCCCACCTCCCTGCCGGCCTTTCTGCGTACTCCCTCGGCACGTGACGAGATCATCTACTTGCAGGCCGAGGAGGATCGCCTGAAGATCGGCGAGGGGCAGGAAGCCTGGGATCGGGAGTGGACGACGGACCACTACCTGGACGTCGATGACCGAGGCATGATCGGCGGTGCCGTGGCTCTGGACGCATTGCCCGCAACGCGTGACGAGTACGAGCAAGCTCTGGAACGTGCCGGCGTCGATGCCTACAACGTGGGGTTTCTTCCGTATGCAATTCTGGAAGGTTACGAACAGGTCGTCAGCGACTTTGCACTGTGGCGGCAGGCGATGGCGGCGGCCGCAGGCAACGGCCAGAATGACGTCGTCGTGCGCTACCGTGAAGCGCTGACCATTCACGACATCGGTATTGTCTCGCACTTCATCGGCGATGGCAGCCAGCCGTTACACGTCACCGTTCACTACAACGGGTGGGGGCGCTACCCCAATCCGCAGGGCTTTTCGACCTCGCGTACGACGCACGCTGAATTTGAGACGGACTGGGTCGAACGGTACATGACACCGGATGGGGTTGACCGATTCTTCACCCCGGCGCAGGTCTTCGATCCTATCCCCATGCGATCCATCGAACGCTACTTGGCAACGACAAACGCCCAGGTCGTGCCGTTCTACAAACTCACAGCACGCGGCGGGTTTGAACTCCAAGGTGCGCCCGCGGACGCCCACGCCCAGGCAATACGTTTCACCGCCGAGCGTCTGGCTGCAGGCGCCTCGATGCTGGATTCCTTGATCCTCACGGCGTGGCGGGCAAGTGCGGATCTCAGCAGCCGGTGATGCTTGGAGTCTTCGAATGAACAGAAGGGCGAGGTTCTCTCGTCGCGCGAGCGCGACCGCTACGCCACGGGCAGCTTGAGGCCCCGTAGCGGCCGCGCTTGTCGCGGCCGACGGAACGTCGCAGCCTGGAAGATTTCTCCCAAGGTGGTGGGCGAAAACCGACCGCTACGTTACACGGGTTTGCGGACGGCGTCAAGGGCAGGCCGTACACTCGAAAATGCGCACTGCTTTGGGCTCGAGCATGAGCACACTCCCATGCAAGGATTCTCCGGTCTCGCAATCGCGAAAGCCTTGTACTCCCTGGAGTTCGACCTGCGCCGGTACCCAGCCGTGGTTGACGAGCAGGATGCGCCACAGGCCGGGTTCGCGTGCATGGCGCCACAGGAACGGTTGAACGGGTGCGTTTGCCGCGCGCAGCGGTGTCCGGACTCCGGCGGCGAGGGCGAGAGCCCGGTACAGCCGGCGCAGCCCGTCGTTGTCGTTGGGTTCGTGCCCGTGGAGATAGTAGTACTCCAGCGGCAGCGTACAGAAGATGACGCGCCCGGCGCCGAGCCGGTTCACAAGGAGCACCGGACTTCCGCTTTCGTTCACGGCGACGACGTCTGCTGTCGTGGGCTCGCAGCGCACGCCTGCTGCACGTCGCGCGTCGCCGCGCACCTCAATGTGCAGTTTCGTTCCCGCGCGCAGGTCGCCCAGATCGGCCGTCAGGAGGAGACGTGCCTCTTCGGGGGGCTCTTCCGTCAGACCGTAGCGGATGCGCAAGCGTGCGCCGCAGGCACGTCCGAGATCCGGATACCAGGGCTCACCGCCGTAGGAAAGGTAGACCGTGCCCCCTTCGTACGCGAAACGCTCCAATGCTCGGGCATCGAATGTCGTCACCTGCTGAAGACAGGGGGCAAAGACCAACTGGGCGGCGCCGTGCTGCAGTGACGGCAGGTCGCTGAAAGCGGCATCCAGGCCGGCTCCCGCCAAACTGGCGTAGGTTTGCAGGTAGAGCGCGCGCAATTCCGCAGGCGTCCAGCCCCAGTCAAAGGGGTAGTCGCCCAGGTAGTACGACGTGCGCGCGATCGCAATGTCCGGCGCCTGGCGCACCCAGTCATCCCAGTTCTGAGCGTGCGCAAAGCGCGCACAGCGCGCAAATTCCTCCGCCTGTGGCTTGTGCGATCCATCCGTGCCAATCAGGCCGAAGTGCAATTCGTACGGGTGGTGCGAGTACGGAGGCCGTTCGCGTGTGGTAAAGTCGTGCGAGTTCCAGGCCAACGCACCGCAGGCGCCGGCCCCCAGTGCCGACCAGAGCACCGTCCGGTAATAGTCCGCTGCCAGCTTGTCATCGGCCTGATCGGACGAGCACCCGAATTCCTCAAGGAGCACAGGCCTGCCGAGCGCTGCAAGCATGCGCATGGCAAAAGCCGCGACGCACGAGTGGCGCAGTGCATCGCTCTCCTTGGGATAGAAGTGAGGTCCGTAAAAATCGATGACGTTGCGCAGCCGGGGAGCGTGCAAGCCGGTGCGCTGTCCGCCAATGACGTCCCACGCTCCGTCACCCAACGAGACCGGGGTTGCCGGGTCCGCCGCACGCACCACGGCGACAAGCCGTTCGGCCCACGCAACGCCGGCGCTGCCTGCGGCATGACCGGCAAACAGGGGCCATTCATTGGTCAGTAGCCACGCCGCGATGCGCGGGTCGTTGCAGAACCGGGCCGCGATGGTGCCCGCGAGCAATTCCGCGGCATCGACCGCCAGCGCATCGGTGTACCAGTTGCGGTCCTGGGCCCATGCCGGAGCCCAGTTCTCCCCGGACATGTGACCGACCAGAAAAGTGGGGATAGACCACAACCCGTGTCGTGCCGCCAGATCGATGAGAGCGGCAAGGCGCGCAACGGCCGATTCGGCGACGACGTCGGGAGCGGGCATGAAGTCGGGAAGAAAGCAAAAGATCCGTACGACGTTGGCACCCAGGGAGCTCAGGCCGGCGAGGTCGGACGCGACCGCGCCCTCGTCCCACGCATCGCGGTACATCCACGGCCCGGTGTGGTGCGGCCAAAAATTGGCGCCCATGAAATAGACCGGTGCCCCGCTCGGGGTACGGAAGAAGCCGTTGTGCAGCGTGAGCTTGTCCACTGGCGGCTGTTTTGGGCAGCCTGCTGCGCGGACCTTCGACAGGCCGTTTGCGGGATCCGGACGCGGGGTGTGGGTGCACCATGCCGCATGACGCCGCACCGCGCAGGCGCAGCGGCCGAAGCGTGGGAACCTTTGCGTATATGAAAGCGGTTGTTGTGCGCGGACCAAAAAACGTTGCGCTGGCTGAATGGGACGACCCGCAACCGGGTCCGCAGGAAGCGCTGGTGGCGGTCGCTTCGTGCGGCGTGTGCGGGACCGACCGCCACATTGTTGAAGGTACCTACCCGGCCGCCTATCCCAACGTCTTGGGGCACGAGATCGCGGGCATCGTGACCGCCATCGGGGCGGGCGTCGACCGGGTGCGGGTGGGCGACCGGGTGGCGGTTGATCCCAACATACCGTGTCACGTCTGCACGCCGTGCCGGCGCGGCGACGTGCACCTTTGCGAGTCTTTAAGCGCCATCGGCGTTACGCGACCCGGCGGCATGGCGCCGCAGGTCGCAGTGCCGCAAGCCCAGCTCTATCCCGTCCCGGCCCACCTGAGCCTCGAGGATGCCGCATTTGCCGAGCCCCTGTCCTGTGTCGTACACGCTCTGGAACGGGTCCATCTGCCGCCGGGAGCCTCGGTGGCGGTGTTGGGTGCAGGGCCGGCCGGCTTGTTGCTTGTGCAAGTCGCCAAGGATCTGGGAGCCTCGTCGGTCGTTGTCTCGGAACCGAACGCCCGGCGGCGCGACCTGGCCGAGTCGCTGGGAGCGGACGAAGTGTACACGCCGGAGATGATGGACCACGAGAGTCACAGCGAGGCCTATGATCTGGTCTGCGAATGCAGCGGCAATCCGGATGCCGTCGCGGCGGCAATGCGCTTGGCGCGTCGGGGTGCCGACATTCTGCTGTTCGGAGTCGCTCCCCGCGATGCGCGGGTGACGCTGGCTCCGTATGAGATCTATCGTAAAGAGTTGCGCCTGGTTGGTTCGAACATCAATCCCTTCACGATGGAGAAAGCCGTGGCGCTTTTGGCCTCGGGGCGCGTGCGGGTCGAAGGCATCGTGACGCATCCGGTCGAGCTCCACGACATGCCGGCTCTCCTGCAGCATCCGCCGGGTGCGGCAGAGATCAAGGCCGCCCTGCGTTTTCCTCCGCCTACGGGATCTGGGGCCTGACGGCGACTCCCGTCCGGGCTGCTTCGCGAGCCGCCTCGGCCAAGGCGAGGCTGCGCAGCGCGCGCCGTGCATCGTTGCGAGGGATGTAGCCCGGTTCGCGCACCGCGCGTACGAAGTCGGCAAACGCGCCGCGGACACCAGCCGCGTACACCTCCTGTTTGCGGCCTGCGTCGAAGATGAAGCCTAATCGCGGATCGGGCACGCTGCGCACTGATCGGTCGACCATCCGCCGCAGGGCGGTTGTGACGAGAGCGGCGGCCGGGCCCCGTAGCGCCAGGTGTGTGGGAATCCAGCCCTCGAGCAGAACGTCAACCTCGCGAAAGGAGAGCGTGATGCGCGTTCGCTCCTCGCGGGGCGTGACGGTGAAGGCATGCAGGTAGGTGGAGAAGGAGCCATCTGCGTGCCTGAGTGCCGCCACGACGCGATCTTCTTTGCCGCGTGCGGTATACGCCAGGGCGACAACCGCATCCGGCGCGCCGAGCAGCTCCTCGCACCAGTCGAAGAAGTGTACGCCGTGTTCGACGAAGAGGCCGCCGGACTGTGCCGGGTCCCACAGCCAATGATCCGCGTCAAGTCCGGTGCAACTGGCGATGTTCTCCACACCAATCCGCAACGGACGCCCCGCCAGACGTGATGTCAGGAGACGCTCCATAACGGCGACAAGGGGTGTGTACGGCATGGGGTAGTCGACCGCCACGACGCGGGCCGCGTGCCGGGCGCTGTCCACAACACGCCACCCGTCCGAAAGCGACAAGGCGAGCGGCTTTTCAACAAAGACGTGCTTCCCGGCCGCCACAGCCTCCCGCACAAGCTCGGCATGGGTCGCCGGCGGCGTTGCAACGATGACGGCATCCAAGGTGGGGTCGGCGAGAAGTGCGTTCCAATTCTCGTGGACCGCAAGGCCCGGATGATCGGCCGCGACAGCCCTCGTTCGTTCGGGGCTTCGACCCGCGATCGCCGCCACGGCCGCACCAGGTTGCGGCGATCCTGTCCTTAATAATGTGTCCAGGAGAAACCGCCCGAAGGCTCCGGGACCGTACAGACCGGCCCGAAACGGGCGGTCCACGACGCCGGAAAGACCCTCATGTGACAAGACTCGGCCTCCCATATCACGAAGCTGTCCCAAAGATGGCTGCCCCACGGACTTATGGGCCGCGCCCGGGTCAGCACTGTAACAAATTCGCACGAGGTCCTCTATAACCCGGTATGTGGCTGACCCGCTTTGCCATTAAAAACTCGACCATCGTCACCCTGTTCTTTCTGGGGGTGGCTCTCTTTGGTCTGTTGGGCTATCACTTCATGGGCCAAAACATCGAACCCAACGTGCAGTTCCCGATCGTCAGCGTCGAGGCCGATTACCCCGGGGCGAGTCCCGAAGAGATGGAGCGCCTGGTTGCCAAGCCCATCGAGGACCAGCTGCAAAACGTCTCCCGCGTCACGCACATTGACACAACGATTGAGGACGGCGTGGCCGTCATCATCGTTCAGTTTACGCTTGGGACGGATGTCAACTTCGCCGCCAACGATGTACAGCAGGCGGTGGACGCGGCTCGCCTATATTTGCCGGCCGACCTCGACCCGCCGCTTGTCTCGAAGTTCAACACGGCCGGCCAGCCCGTGCTCATCGAGGCGGTGACGTCCTCCCTTCTCACGCCGGTCCAGCTCTCGACCATCATCAGTAACGAGATCATTCCCGATTTGCGCAGCATCCACGGCGTGGGCGGTGCCTCGGCGGGAGGCTTGTTCCAGCGTCAGATAACGATCCAGCCGAACTTGGCCCAACTCAACGGCATCGGCGGCACGCTGCTTGACGTCAACAATGCCGTGGCGGCGGGTAACGTGAGCCTGCCCGGCGGCCTGTTGACACAACCCTACCAGGAGTCGACGGTCGGCGTGCGAGCGGACATCCGCAGCGCACAGCAGATTGCGAGCGTGCCGCTTACGCTGCCCGGCCAGGCGGGCGGCGGCATCAAAGTGGGCGACGTGGCCACCGTGGTGGACGGTTTTGCCGATCAGCGCTTCATCTCGAGCGTGAACGGGCGGCCGGGCATGGTGCTGCAGGTCATCCGCGACCCCAACAGTGACACGAAGTTGACGACCGCCGCCGTCCGCGCCGAGTTCGCCCGCCTTGCCCAGCGCTACCCGCAGCTGCATTTCGCCGAGCTCGAGGCGGACGCGGACTTCATGCACGATTCGATCAACGGGGTCTTGCAGAACCTCTTCGAAGGCGTGCTCCTCACCGCCATCGTCTTGTTGCTGTTCCTGCACATTCTGCGCAGCGCCCTGGTGGTCATGATCGCCATTCCCACGTCGATTTTGGCAACGTTCCTCGTCATGTGGTCTCTCGGCATGACCGTGGACCTGCTCTCGCTCATGGGTCTGTCGCTGACGGTCGGCATTTTGGTCGACGATTCCATCGTCGTCTTGGAAAACATCACGCGGCATCGCATGATGGGCAAGGGGCCGGAGCAGGCGGCGATCGACGGGCGTACCGAGATCGGCAATGCGGCCATCGCCATTACCTTGGTGGACGTCGTCGTGTTCGCCCCGATTGCCTTCATGTCGGGCATCGTCGGGCAGTTTTTGCGCGAGTTCGCGCTGGTCATCGTCGTTGCGACGCTGTTCTCGCTGCTCGTCTCGTTCACACTGACGCCGCTGCTTGCGGCACACTGGGCGCTGGTCAAGCGGCCGCGGCCGCTGCACGCGCCCGGCGCATCACGCTGGCTGCGCTTTGTGGGCGCCTTTCAGACGAAGTTTGAAGCTCTTCGCGCGCGCTACCATGACGTGTGGCTGCCGTGGGCCATGCAGCGTCCCAAGACGGTCATCCTCGGCTGTGCGGGCCTCGTCGTGGTGGCCATCATCGTCTTCGCATCGCAGATCATCCCGTTTGAATTCCAGCCGGTCACGGACTGGGGCTTTGCGATCATCGACGTCACGTACCGGCCGGGCACTCCGATTGCCGTCACCGCCGCCGGTATCGTGCGCCTGGAGAAGGCGCTCATGAAATTGGACGGCGTCAAGGACATCAACGGGACGGCAGGCGAGAAGTCAGGCGTCACGGCGGGCAACGTGGGCGAAATCTTCGTGACACTGGATCCCAGCAAGCGGCACAACGAGGATGAGATCATCGCCGCGGCCTCCAAGCTCGGGTATCTTGTCCCGGGAGCCCGTATCGACGCGTCGCATGGGCAAAACGGCGGGCAGTCGCCGATCCAGTACACGTTGACCGGACAATCCAATGACGCCGTCGAGGCGGCCGCCGAGAAGCTCAAGAACTTCATCGCCTCACTGCCCGGCGCAACCAACGTGCAGACGAGCACCGAGGTGGCGGGACCGCGTCTGGAAATAGACGTGGACAACGCGCGGGCAGCGCTGCTGGGCGTCTCTCCGCAGGATGTCGCAACCACCGCGCGGGCGGCCATCGGCGGTGTCATCGCGACACGTGTCCGCATGCCCGAGGGACTCATCAACGCCGTCGTCCAGCTGCCGCCGGACGCACGCAACGATGTGAACCAGCTGCGCGCGGTGATGGTGCGCTCCGACAACGGAACGTTGGTCCCCTTAAGCGATGTGGCGACCTTCCGCTGGACGCAGGAGCCGACGCAGCTCAACCGCGAGGATCGCCAGCGCATCGTGACGGTCAGCGCCGACACGAAGAACAGCGCGCCGATCAGCGTCCTGACGAGCAAGATTGCCGCCGCGATCAAAGCTCCCAACTTCTTCCCGCCTGGCGTGAGCCTGAAAGAGGGTTTAGGCAGCGATGCGCAGCTGCTCAGCGAGACCGTACAGAAGATCGGCATCGCGCTCTTGACGTCGTTCGTCCTCATCTACATGCTGCTCGTCGTCCTGTACCGCAGTTACCTGTCGCCGTTCATCATCATGCTCTCTGTGCCGCTGGCCTTCATCGGCGTGGCCTTCATGCTGGCCGCCATCAACGTCTTGCACGGCCTCTTCCCGCAGGTTCGGTACTTCCAGGGCCAGACGCTGAATCTGTTCTCGATGCTCGGCATCGTCATGCTGACCGGTCTGGTGGCCAAAAACGGCATCCTGCTGGTCGACTACGCCAACACCCTGCGCAAACGCGGGCTGAGCATCCGCGAGGCCATGCGGGAATCCGCCTCGGTCCGCTTCCGGCCGATCATCATGACGACCGCCTCGATGATCTTCGGCATGCTTCCGCTGGCGTTGGGCATCACGGAGGGCGCCGAATTCCGCAAGTCCATCGGTACGGTCATCATCGGCGGCCTGTTGAGCTCGCTCTTACTGACCCTGTTCCTCATTCCCGTCATCTACGTCGGACTCGTGGGCTGGATGGAGCGGTACCACGAGCGGCGGGTGCAGCGCCTGGTGGCACTGGCCGACGAGGAAGAAGAAGAGGAAGAACCGGCGGCGCATTTGCCGGAGCGCGTCACCGCGCATCTATAGAACCAGGCTCAGTTCGCAAGGCGGGGCAGGGCAGGCACGGTAGTCGCACCGGCGTGCCGGCGAGCGGAAGGCCGAGCTCATGCCGTGTGCGAAGGGTGCGTTCGGGGCGCCTGGTATCCACGAAAGCGGGAAATCACCTATGAAAATCGTGCTCATCGTAGCCATCGCGGTGCTGGCGGCGGCTGCCGCGTTCATCGGCCTTAATCGTCCGGCGAAGGCTCTGGGCGTCGGCGACACGGCGCCGGACTTCACGGCCGACTCCGCGCTGGACGGCAAAATCGTCCCCTTTTCCCTACAGGATGCCTTGGCCAAGCACGCGGTCGTCCTGTACTTCTTCCCCAAAGCGTTCACCCAGGGCTGAACCATCGAGGCGCAAGCCTACGCCGCCAGGTTGGCGGACTTTCGCAAACTCGGTGCCGAGGTGGTCGGCGTGTCCACGGATGATGCGCACACGCTGTTGAATTTTCAAACTAAGCTCAACGCCCCGCAGCAGATGGTCAGCGATGTCGAGCACAAGATTGTCAACGCCTACGGCGTGGCTTTCGGGATGGGCAACCTGACCGTCGCCAAGCGGCAGACGTTCGTCATCGGCAAAGATGGACGCATTCTCTTCACCTATTTCGATTGGAGTCCGTTGACGAACGTCAACAAGACCTACGAGTGGCTCAAGGCACACCCGCAAAACTGACGGCGGTCTCGTTCGCGGCAGCGGCCCTGCTCGTCGCCGGTATCGCTCTGGCAGCCGCGCCGCCGCGCGTGGGCTCGCCAGCGCCGGCTTTTTCCCTGCCGCTCGTTGCCAACGGCCAGGGGGCCATCTCGCTTGCCTCTCTGCACGGGCATGCGGTCTACCTGAACTTCTTTGCCTCGTGGTGCCAGCCGTGCGAGACCGAAGTGCCGTACATCAGCCGGCTGGCGCGGGAATATGCCAAGCGCAATGTCGTCGTCATCGGCATTGACGAGCTCGAGCCTGCCGCCCGCGCGCAAGCTTTTGCCCGCGCGTATCACCTCTCGTATCCCATCGCGCTCGACAATTCGGGGACGGTCGGCGGCGACTACGGCCTCGTGGGGTTGCCGCTGCACGTCTTCATAGCAGCCAACGGTAGGGTTGCGCAGTACCGTCCGGGGGAGTTATCGGAGGATCAGGTCCGAACCGCTCTCAACGCCATAGCCGGCCCGGCACGCTAGAGCAACCGGAGCAAACTGACCACAACGGCAATACCAAGCAGCACCGTTGCCAGCCCAACGACGACATTGCCATTCGGTTGGGCTGCAAAACAATCCGCCCTAAGCGCTCGAACCGCGTGCACGAAGCGCCACAGTCCGAATACGGCCAGCAGACATCCAAAGACGGCAAAGGCCAGGCCCAAATATTCGCTGGCCCCGGTCGCCGGCACCCGGGTGCCGGCTGCGCCCGGTACGAGCCGCAGGAAGAGGCTGAACTTGGAGATGACAAAGCCAAAAGCCATGACGCTCAAGGACGTGCGGATGTAGGCCAAAAACGTGCGTTCGTTGGCCAGGTAATCGGTGGGCTTGGGCCCCCCGGCCGGTGAGCTGCTCATGGGTTGACCTTTTCTACTCCGGGTGCACCCCCCTGGGATCTGTCGCGGTCTGCCTTGCGCCACCAATGCCGGGTCACGCCTGGTTGCCCTGCTTGAACTCCCACAGGTAGCGGTCGCTTGGGTGACCGATTCAGGTTACGCCTGGTTGCCCTGCTTGCACTCCCACAGGTAGCGGTCGCGCTTGCGCGACCGATGGCAGGGTTCACCACGCAGCCCTATCCGCGCAACGGGCTGCCCCCACGGCCACCAGGGAGCACTGCGGGCGACGGTCAAGCTAGGGCCATGTTGCACGATAACTCGCGGGCCGGAACGGGTACCCCACGACACGTACGCCGGGAGGCAGTCTTTGCCATCTGCCTGACCGCTCTCGCGATCGGACTTGCAATACGTTTCACGAGCCTGCGAGCGGACGAATCCGTCATGCTACCCAACGGCTGGCGGGTAACGCCCGCGGGCTCGATCACGCCGCTGGGCACGCTGCCGCTCCACATGGCAACAGATCCTGGCGGCCGCTGGCTCGCCGTGACGACGGGGGGCTTCGGAACACCCGAAATCGACATCCTGGATATGCAAACGGGTGCCGTCGTCGCCCGGCAGACGCTCCGCGGAGCGTTCTACGGTCTGGCGTTTGGCGGTCAGACGCTCTACGCGTCGGAAGCACAAGGTGGCGCCGTCGTGCGTTTCCACGTCTCACCGGAGAGCGGCGCGCTGACGCCGCTTGGGTCGCTCCAGCTCGCCGGTGATAACCTGTGGGTGGCGGGTTTGGCGTCGGCGCCCAACGGGACGCTCTATGTTGCCGAGATGGACGCGGATAGCGTCGCGGCTGTCGACGGAGCAACGGGTGCCGTTCGCTGGATCGCCAAGGTCGGCAGAGCGCCGTATGCCGTCGTGCTGTCGGCGGACGGCAGCCGGATCTTCGTGACCAATTGGGCCGGCGGTGACGTCTCCGTGCTGGATGCGGCAACCGGCCGGGTCGTTGCCACGATTTCAACGGATGCGCATCCCAATGCCGCGATGCTGTCGCGCGACGGACGCACCCTTTTCGTCGCGTGTGCCAACGCCGACACCGTCACGATGGTGGATACGGCGCGTCTTGCGGTGACACGCCGGATCGCGACGGCACTGTATCCCAACTCGCTACCCGGAGCGTTGCCCAACGGCTTGGCGCAATCGCCGGACGGGCGCATGCTCTTTGTCGCAGATGCAGGAGACAACGCCGTAGTTGCGGTTGACGTCACCGCTGCATCCCCAGACGTCGTCGGCGCCATACCTGTTGGCTGGTACCCAACCGATGTTGCCGTCTCGCCGGATGGTTCCAAGATTTTCGTCCTTGACGGCAAGGGAACGTCGGGGCACGCCAATCCTCGGTTTCCCCACATCGACGTCCTGCGCGGACGAGCCGGTCCGTTGGCTCGTTTCTACGACGCCGCAGCCGCCACCGGCGACGTCGAGATGCTACCCATGCCCGAACGCCAGACCCTCCTCGCCGGCCTTGCGACGGCGCGAGCCGACGCGGCATATGCCGGCCGGGTGCCGGAGGCAGCGCAGTTGCCTCCGATCCGGCACGTCATCTATATCATTAAGGAAAACCGCACCTATGACGAGGTCTTGGGAGACGATCCGCGCGGCAACGGCGATGCACGCCTCACCATTTTCGGTGCACGCATCACGCCCAACATCCACAGCCTGGCCGACAGCTTTGTGCTGCTGGATAACTTCGACACGGATGCGACGGTGAGTGCAGACGGGCATAACTGGAGTACGGCAGCCTATGCCAGTGATTGGGTGGACAAGTTATGGCCCCCCGAGTATGCGGGTCGCCGGCGCACGTATGATTTTGAAGAACGCGGTCCCGCGTCGCCCGCCGCCGGCTACCTGTGGAACGATGCCCTTGCACATGGCGTCAACCTGCGCGATTACGGCGAGTTCATCCGCCTGGACGGCCATCCGCCTTTTGAGCCGTCCGACCCGACGTTGAACGGACACGTCGATGAAAGGTACCGCGGCTTCGATCTGCGACACAGCGACCAAGAGCGCATTGACGAGTGGCTGCGCGAGTTCGCCGCGTATGTCCGCAACGGCAACCTGCCGCCGCTTGAAATCGTCCGCCTTCCCGACGACCATACGGCGGCAGTGCGGCCCGGGTACAAGACACCGTACGCCATGGTTGCGGATAACGACTATGCTCTCGGCCGCCTCGTTGATGCGGTGAGTCACAGCCCATACTGGTCAAACACGGTCATTCTGTCGGTCGAAGACGACGCGCAGGCCGGGCCCGATCACGTCAGCGACCACCGCGCCGAAGCGCTGATCGCCGGGGCGTGGGTAAAACGCGGGTTTGTCGATCATACGCACTACACCACGTGCAGCGTGTTGCGGACGATCGAACTCCTCCTCGGGCTGCCTCCCATGAGTCAATTTGATGCCGCGGCGACGCCGCTTGTGGCCGATTTTGCAGCCAAACCCGATGCACGGCCGTGGTCCGCGCTGCCGCCCCGGATCGACGTGAACGCCGTCAACCCAGCCGGGACCGCCGATGCACGGCTCTCCTCCGCGCTTCCCCTTGCGGATGCAGACGAAGCGGATCCGGGTGTTTTCACCGCGTTGTTGTACCGGTTTGCGGCGACCCACCGGCCGCGCGTCGTTTCTCATTGATTTTTTAATCATCGTCACACCCCGGCACGCGACAGGCTGGTCGACTTTCCGGTGCCTCGTTGTGCGTGATTGTTCTCACACGATTTTCACGCAGTGCCGGCTGTTTCGGACTACCATACATCGTAGCGGGGACCGATAGAAGTTGACGAGGATGCCACCATGATCGCAAACACGCCTGCAAAGATGTTCCACACGATGACACGCATCAGCCTGGGCCTCGCGTTGTGCACGTGCGTGGCCGGCGCCATGGGGATCGCAGCGGCCCGCGCCGACGATCAGCCTGCCGCGGTGGCGCGTATCAGCGTCCTGCGCGGCGACGTGTCCTTGCAACGCGCGGATTCCGGAGATACGGTCGCAGCGACCGTCAACGCCCCAGTCAACGTTGGCGACTACCTGGCAACGGGAAGCGGCGGCTCGCGCACCGAGGTGCAGCTCGACGCCTATGATGTCGTGCGCCTCGCCGGCAACACGCAGGTTCGCTTCGCCCATCTCGCGGCGTCCGGCGACACCGTCCAGATTGCGGCGGGAACGATGGAGTTACGGGTCTTCAAGATGGCAGGTCATCCTCAGGTCGAGACACCGTCTATCACCCTGCGCCCGCAGACCACAGGCCGGTACCGCATTTCGGTGGACGATGAGAGCAACACGATCGTCAGCGTGCGCGCTGGCAGCCTGGCGCTCGCGGCGCCGCAGCGAACTCAGGTCCTCGATGCCGGCCTCTCCGTCGAGATCAGCGGGCCGGCGTCCAATCCGGTCATCCGGCCCATTGCCGCAATCGCCTACGACAACTTCGATGCCTGGAACGCACAGCGTGACTCCTACGACGAGCAGGCCTTCGACGATCCGCACATCAATGCAGCCATCGTTGGTGCCGGCGACTTAAGCGCCTACGGGCATTGGGTCTTCGTCGCATCGTACGGCTACGTGTGGGTTCCGTGGGGCGTTGCCGTGGGATGGGCGCCGTATCACGACGGCCACTGGGTGTGGGAACCATACTATGGCTGGACGTGGGTGGAGGATGAGCCGTGGGGCTGGGCGCCCTTCCACTACGGCCGGTGGTTCTGGGCTCCGGGGTACGGTTGGGCGTGGTATCCCGGACCGGTCTACGTGCGTCCTGTGTACAGCCCGGCGCTCGTCGCCTTCTTCGGCTTTGGCGGCGGCGGCTTTGGATTCAGCCTCGCATTCGGTAACGTCGGTTGGGTTCCGCTGGCACCCTTTGAGCCCTTCCATCCGTGGTGGGGTCCGACGATCATCAATCGCACGGTCGTGTACAACGTTACCAACGTCAACATCGTGAATGTCTACCGCAACGCAAGCGTTCCCAACGCCGTCGCGTTGGTCAGCCGAGCGAACTTTACGGCCGGAGGCACCTACCACTACCTGAGCGTGCGGAGCGCAGACTTGCGCGCTGTGGCGGTGGCCAGAGGCCCGCTGCCTATTGTCCCGACGCGGGCGAATTTGAGCGCAGCACGAATCCAACCCGGTTCGGTGCGGCCGCTCGCCCTCTCCGGTAATTTCCGGCGCCTGACGCCGCCCGCCCACTTGCCTCCGTCGTTTGATGCTCAGCGAACCGCGGTACAAACGGCAGTGCGCCACATGCCCTCCACAGAGCAGTTCCACCCGATTGGCGCAGGTACGCAGCATGGGTCGAGCGGTGCCGCCGGAGCGTCTGGAACAGCGTGGGATCGTTTCAATGCCAATCGGCACAGTGCCGATCCAAGAGGTGGAGCGGCCGGTTTTGGCGCCGGCCACGGGGCAGCCAACGGTGTTTCGAGCTCGAGCAGCCCATGGGACAAGTTCTCGCCAGGCAACAATATCTACACTCGCGACGACGTCAATCCGGCACATGGTGCAAAGCGGACCGGTTCACGGCACACTGGTGCACAAGCGAAGCCGCACCACCCGCCAAAGAACGGGGGGCAAGGTCAGTGATGCGTTCTCAAGCCATCTGCGGCGCGGCCTCGGGCAATCGGGCTTGCCCCCGCCGGACTCCCGCAGGGCGACTTTTGTCGTCGAGTCGTCGAATCAAAAGGTGCCGACTCAGACAGTTCTCAAGCCGTGTGCGTAGACTTATAGGAGAGGTGACGATTATGAGACACAACACTGCAGCCGGCCTGGCAGCGCTGACCGCAACGGCCATGCTGCTGGCAAGCGCATCGGCCGCGTGGGCAGCCGAGGCACAGACGCCACAGGTAACGTTCACCACGGCTTTGCGGGCCACGACGCCGGGCCAGCTTCCGGGTTATTACCCCGGTACGCTGAAGCTGTACGTGGCGGAAAACGGGATCGTCCAAGGCTGGTACTATCCCTATGCGACGGGCGGCCCTGTGCCCGTTTCGGGCTCGGAGCACAACGGCTCGTACTGGCTGCTGTTTGGCAACGGCGACTTTCAAGTGAATGCCGTGCAACAGCCGGACGGTAAGCTGGTCGGATCGGCCGTCAACACCCGCCTCGGGCCCGCGGCCTATCCTCAGACCTTCAGCTTCGTCGCCACGCCGTCGGCAGCATCATAGACCGCAAGGTCGACACGCCTTCAGACACGGACGCGACGGTTGCCCGATGCACCGGCGCGCCGGTTTTAGCGGGCCTTCGCCGCCCGGGCCGTGCGCGCCGCGCGAGCCAGCATTTGCGCCGATGGAAGTTTCACCTGGCGCACCAAGCCCAGCGCCTGAAGCAGCCGTATCTGCAACCAGGTTGGATCGAATTCAAACCACCGCAGGCCATGACGAGCGGATGATGGGAAAGCGTGGTGGTTGTTGTGCCAGCCTTCTCCCCAGGTTAAAAGCGCCACCCACCAACAATTGGTCGAGAGGTCGTCCGTCGCGTACGTGCGGTAACCCCAGCGGTGCGCGGCGCTGTTGACAAGCCAGGTGATGTGGTAGACAAACACGAGACGGACAAAGATGCCCCACATGACCCACGGCCAGCCGCCGGCTGCCAGGAGGAGAAGACCGAGCAGCACTTGGGCGGCGACCTGGCGGCCGTGCAAAAGACGGTAGAACGGCTGCGACCACAAGTCCGGGGCATAGCGGATCTGTTCTTGGGGGCTCGGACGGTTGTCGTTGGGCAGGTACAGCCAATCAATGTGTGTCCACAGCAGCCCGCGATGGGCATCGTGAGGATCGTCCTCCTTATCCGCATGTGCGTGGTGGAGCCGGTGCGTCGCCACCCACTCCACGGGGTCGCCCTGTAAGGCCAGGGTGCCGCACAGCGCGGCCAGGTACTCGAACGCCTTGGGGACGGCGATGCTGCGATGCGTGAGCAAGCGGTGGAAGCATAGAGCAATGCCGAACGCGCCCGTGAGCCACCACAGGCCAAGGGCGACACCGACCGCGCCCCAAGAAAAGAAGCGTGGGAAGAACGCCGCAAGGGCGAGGACGTGGACGGCAAGCAGCCCCAGGCTGACCGGCCAACTGAATCTCTTTCGCTGCATAATCGTGACGAGTTCGCCCTGGCCGGACTCTTGACCCCCCGCGGTGACGCAGATGATCGGGAAAGCCGCGTCAGTCCGCAGCTTCGTGGCGCCGATTCCCGCGTCGACTGTGCTTTTCCGGGAGGGTTGCCGGGCGCAGGGTAGTGAACACGTAGGGCGACGTGGCGCTGTAGCTCAGCTGGTTAGAGCGCCTGCCTGTCACGCAGGAGGTCGTGGGTTCAAGTCCCATCAGCGTCGCCAGTGACAGCCCGTAACGGACGCTTTGTTTGCGCGCCGTTACGGGCTGCATGCTCTTTCAGGATAGGTATCAGCGCCGGCCTGGGATGCATGGCCTCGCTGTCAAGGCCCCGGCCCCCCACGGAAGGAGCATGACACCCGAAGGCTCAGGACGCAGGCACTCTGTCGGCCACCATCATCGGGAGGAGGGTGCTTTAGCCGTGCGGTCCGCGGCGCGAGGTTTCTCCCCCGTGCGGCCTTCCGGCGCAGCCCCAACCGTATCCGAAGCCGCCTCACGGTTGACAGTCTGAGCCAGCTCGTTCAAACCCGCATCCGCAGCCTTCTCCTCCCCCAAGGTTTCCTCCAGCAAGGAGGCGACGACGGGAAACCCCAGCACGACGGCGTGCGCGTGCGCGGCCCGATACGCTGCGATCTCGTCATGTTCGACTTTCTGACAAGCGGCAATGATGCCCGCATCCAGAACAGGCCCCTCCCAACCCGACTCGAGCACCTCTTTGCCTTCCTCCAGAATGGCTTGCATGCCCACGCAGGTCTTGCCTTTGGCGGCGACGTCCAATTCTTCGAAGGCCTCTTCGAGGCGCCGTACGTGTTCATGAGTTTGTTCGAGGTGGTCGGCGAGAGCAGACTGGAGATCGGGTGAAGCAGCGGCACGGGCGACCTGCGGTAAGGCTCTTACGAGCTGCCGTTCCATGTGGTACATATCGCGAAGTTGCTCGACGAGCAGGCTGTGCAAGGTTGCGTCTTTCACAATCTTTCCTTTCCATAACGAGGGAGCCGGAGGGCGGCGAGTCGGGCTTCACCTCCGGCGAGGGATGGCCGTTGCGGTTTACCCGGCGCGGGCGACTCTTAAACGGGGGAGAAGACCTTGCGCCAAGCAGGCACAACCCGGCGCGCGCGAGGACGGACATCAAGGGCGGTCGACACGAGATTGGGGCGGGAATGGTGCGCGCATGCGGGTTTAGGCGTCGCAGACAGACGACATGCGTTCGCCTGTTTCAGGTCGGCTGGCTTTGCGAGGGGCCTTCGACGTCTACGCCGGCATCCGCGAGGTTGTGGCATGCTCGGCCCGGGGAGCTTGGCTGCAGCCGCTCTCGAGCTCTTCTCTGGAGATCTTCTACCGGACCGGAGGCCTGCCGCCTAGCGCCGATTTGCCGTGCGAAAGCGGGCGGTGAGAAGTCGCGCAAAGCCTCCCGGCGGGGCGTACGGGTCGGTCTGCGAGATCGCCAGAAGCTGCGCGGACGTCAGCTGCGGAACGTTAGTCCCAAAGGCGGCATCGATTGTCTGAATGAACGCGTTGGCGATGATCGCATATCCGGTGTTGGAGGGATGCAAGCCGTCCAGACTCAGCAGCCCTCCGCCGAACCGCAAGCTGCAGCAGTAGGGTGGGTTGATCGGAATACCGCCGGCGCTGGCAATCGCGGCGAAGAGTCCGTGAATGTCGACCAACGGCGTGTCCGTCGCGCGTGCGGCGGTGCCGATGGCGGCATTGTAGGCGTCGTTGAGGGCTTCTACCTGGGCGGCGAAAGCATCCGTTAGGAAATCCCCCGGGGCGCTCAACACCGGGGTGACGCTCCCGCCCTGGAGGGCCGCCACGACTTTGAAGAAGCCGGTCTCCGTGAGGTAACCGTTGGGCCCCACACCGTAGGTCGTTTGCAAGTAACCGGCCACCGCGCTTGCGGCCGCGGCCGGCACGTTGAAGGGAGCCGCCTCAAGCGTCGCGATGAGGGTTGAGCCGCCTTGGAAGAATTGTGGCGTCTGCAAGACGTTGGGGAGATTGGCCACCACGACGCGAGCGCCGGCCGCATGCAGGTCGCGAAGGATAGCGCTGATGTCGGCCTGCATCTGCGCCGGGGTGTCGGAGGGCGCGCGCCCGCCGCTGAAGATGTACTTGAGGAGATCGTTGGCACCCAGCCACACCGTGACGAGGCTAGGGTGCAAAGACACCGCCGCACCAACCTGGGTGAGCGGCTCCACGTTTCGTGCCAGCGTTCCCAGGATGGGATAGAACGCCTCGCTCTCACCTGAGACGACCGGCTGCAGGGCGGTGGACGGGTCGGCGGGGCTGAGCGGATAGGAACAACCGGGTCCGGTTGGGGGCCCGGTGAGCGGCGCGACCATGAACAGTGCTTCGTGCACCGTCGCACCGGGAACCCCAAGATCGAGCGGGAGAGTCGAAGGATTGAGGCGCACCGTCGTCGGCGAGGACGAGGCAAAGGCGGCGTTATTGAACGCATCGCACGGGGAATGCGTGGCGGCGAAACTGCCGGTGCTCGTGAGCACGAGCTGCGCAAAGAGCCCCGGGCCGGCAATCAACGGCAGGGGCGAGGTGGCGGGGTTGTACATGGCGGCGGCAGGCGTGCCGGTAGCCTGTTGGTAGAGAAGCGACCAGAATCCGTTTTCCTGTCCGGGAGGGACGATGTTGTTGGGGAAACCGGACACCGGGCTTGTCACGCCGGTTGCGCCGAGCAGCCCGCCCGACTGCTCACCGGCCGTGAGGCTGTCACCGATCCCGACGATGGACCGAAAGAGCGCCTTGCCGGTAGGGAGCGCGGGCCGCGCTGTCGTGCTCGACGACGAGCACGCGGACAGCACACACAGTGAGAGCGCGGTGGCAAAAAGGATGATCCGCTGACGCATAGCCGCTTACCTCAGAAGGGAAGGACGCTCGGCGTTCCCACGCCGATCTGCAGTTGCACCTGGGTCGCCTTGAGACCGCCGATGCTCAGCACCGCCGGATGCTGCGAGCAGGGCAGCCCCTGGCAGGTCAGTGCGACGGCGCCATAGGGTGCGTAATTGGTTGGACCGCCGCTGTTGAGGGTCAGCTGGACGAAGGACCAGCTGGTGATTTTGCGCGAGACGCCCAGAAAGTAGGCGAAAACATGCTGTGCGTACGGGTCCGGCGGCAGGTAGTCTCGCGAGCTCTGGGGCTGGAAGAAGAGCTTGGTCATGTCGTCCACCTTGTATTCGAGGTACAGCACCTGGTACCACTGCATGTGGTTTTCTTGGTTGACGCCGTTGAGGTGCGCCAGCCACGTCGGCGCCGCGGTGAATGTGCCGAACATGCGCGGCGTGGAGAGGAAGGGGAAGGTGAAGGCCACGGTGTCGTACTGGGCGGTGCGGACGTGGACACCCGTCACGGGCAGACCCTTGTACTCGAACGGTACGATGTCGTTCCCATTACCGCCAATGGTCGCCCAGCGGGCCGAGTATACGGGTGAAATGACGATCGGCAGCGGGCCGATGCGAAACAACTTGGAGAGCGTGACGAAGAAGAACCGGTCCTTGGTCGTCAGGTCGATATGGGTCGTGGACAGATCGACTGTGCCTAGCGGCGGTGCCAGGCCTTGAATGTAGAGCGGAACGCTTCCGCTGTTGAATCCCTGCGGGTAGTGCTGCAGTTCATAGTAGCTCAGCGACGCCCGCAAGCTGGGATCGAAACCGTAGCCGGCAACGGCGTCCACCCCGCCCGGAAGCCAGCGCGTGGCGCTGCCAATGTTCCCGTACGGTTTGGCCATCGAAACGTCAAGCGTGTAGCCGAAGCCCGTCGGCAGTCCTTGCGGTGTCGTCGCTGGAACCGTTGATGTTCCACCGTTGCCGGATGCCGGCGCCTGGGCCAGGGCATGCTGGCGGTGCAGGCCCGTGCCGTGCATTGCCGCCTGCAGTTGCAGCGCGGCTTGACGGGCAACCTGTCCGACCGGATTGGTCAGATCGGCTGACGCCGGCCCGATGTGGCTTAGGAGTGCCACCGTGACGGCGACCGCGGCCGCCACGACGCGGGCTCTCCGGTCCGCCATGCTTTGAAAACGTGCGTGCTGTCGTTTCATGAGCAGTCCTTCCGGTATGTGATAGGCTGAAGGGAGGAGGTACGAAGGCAGGCTACCGGCAAGGCCGACATTCCCGCCATGTTTGTTGCGGCGCTCCTCGGACGGTTCATGGCATCTGTATCGGTGCAATAGGGTTCATGGCCCGGTCGATCCAGCGCCGGTCACCGAACCACTCCCAAGCGATCGTTGACAGCGGGACCGTGCCGAACGAGAGCAAGCGGTCATGGAAGCTTCGTAAGCTGAAGCGGGCACCCTCGCGATCTTGCGCCTGGGCCAAGAGCGTTTCAATTTGCATCTTGCCGGTCAGGTAGTCGATCGCCTGGCCGGGCCCCATGGCGAAGCGCGTTGCTTCGCCGTATGCCGTGGCCCGGTCGATGCCCGCATTGCGGGCGAAGAAGGAGATGGCTTCCGGCAGCGTCATCCGGCCGGTCGCAAGACCGATGTCCACGAGCACCCGCGTGGCGCGGTGGCGCATCAAGTGGAGGACCGCCGCCCGTCCCGCCGGATCGTCGTCGTAGAGCCCGGTCCGCATGAGCATCTCCTCGCCGTAGAAGGCCCAGCCTTCCGCAAAGACGCTGTCACTGTGCACCCGCCGAATGAAATCCGGATTCTTGTAGGCGATCGAGAATTGCAGGAAGTGACCCGGGATGCCCTCGTGACCGAGCACGGGCAGAACGGCCTGCCGGGCTTGTGCGGCAAAGAAGCTTGTGTTGCTCGGGTTGTAGTTGGGCACGAAGTAGAAGCCCGTCTGGTCGCGGTCGAACGTGCCTGGGGGATTCATGAATCCCCCAGGATAAATCGGCGCCAAAGCGGCTGGCAGGGGCACGATTTTGAAAGCGCCGATGTATGGCGGAATCGTGAGTAGGTGATGGCTTTTGATGAAGGCGACGAGACGGGCCGTTTGATCTTGGTAGTAGCGCAAAAAAGCCGCGGTGCTGGTGAACGCGGGCTGGTGGCGGATGGGGCCGGCGGTATATGCCTCGTGGTCGTGCTCCCATGCGGCGAGAGCGCGATCGCGCGCCAGCTCCAACCGTGCCATGTATGCCAGTTGGTCGGAGTTCCACGGCAGCAGCAGCACGCGGCGCAGCATCCAGTCGTACTGCTCTTTGCCGACCGCAAAACCGCCGGCGTGCCAGCGTGGCAGATGCCGGTCCACCCACGCCTTATACGCGTGCAGGGCGCGTAGGGCTGAGTCGCGCGCGCCGTACAGGTTGGCGCGCTGGGCGGGGGTCAGACCCGGCGTCAGGCTCTCAAGACTGGTCGTAAAGAGAGGATCGGCCCCGGCAATCTCTTGGGAAGCGACGACGCCAAACTCACGCACAGGATCGGTGAGATTGCGTTCACCCTGCTCCAAAACGCGCGCGCATTGCCGCATGCGCGCGGCGGCGTCTCGGGCTCGAACCGCGTTGGGCGCAAATTGCTTGGGGAGCAGACTGAAGAGGCCGTTGGTACATTCTTCTTCGTAGATTGCGGGGTTGCGCCGGCGGGCTTGCAAGTAGGTGCGCTGCCACCAATCGCCCTCGATGTCGGCGCGCAGGAGAAGGTAGTCGATCTGGTCGTGCACCGTCGTGCCGCCGGGAGCCAGAGCGGCCAGCTCGTTGCGGAACGCGCGGAGCCGGTTGCCGTAGGCGCGATCGGCGGCATCCGAAAAATCCGTCAGCCGGTCATCTTCGGTGTGCAGACCGTTCTCGGTAGTTGCAATGGGAGAAGCCTGCCACGTAAACGCGTAGTACCGGCGCGCCAGGGCTTGAACGGCTGCCGCTTGCGGATCGCCGGAGCCCGCCGCTGGCGCAGCGGCAGACGACACCGCAAGGCACAGCAAAGAACCCAACCCGAGGACCACAAAGAGGGCAGGTGAACGCCGGCTACAGACGCGCGCCACGCCCGCCCTTTCTGTATGGCGGGGGGCTGAGTCCTTGAAGCGAACCGTGTGGGACTGTGGACAAAATGTGCGCAGCGGAGGCCTCGCAATGGAGGGCAGCGCGCCGAAGAGCCCGTAAAATCAGGCTTGGCCGAGATAGCTCAGTTGGTAGAGCACAGGTCTGAAAAACCTGGTGTCGTCGGTTCGATTCCGACTCTCGGCATGTGTTCGTAGAGGTCGCCGCCTACCTGCGGGGACCTCTACGTCTGCAGCATGCAGGGGGCGTGCACAGGATTGCACCCCACGGATACCATGTGGTGTGGTCAAACGATTGTAGGGCTTTGCCAAAGTCCGCTATCGCGGGATCGTCAAGAACCTCAATCGCGCATTTGTCGCCTTCGCGCTGGCGAACATCTATGTGACTCGCAACAAGCTCATGCTCGAGGCGTTTCAAAATTGACCGCCTACTTCAGAGCTTCCCTAGCGTTTGTTGGAGCGGGAGGCGGGGCTCGAACCCGTGACCCTCAGCTTGGGAAGCTGATGCTCTACCAACTGAGCTACTCCCGCTCGCCAGGTGCCGATTCGTCATCCGGGGCTTGGGCCCCCGCCAAACTACTAGGGCCGGCCGTCCCGTGAGGCTGCCGGGGCCACAACAGGCGCCCCGAGTGCCCCCAGATCCATCTCGCCGAACCCGTCTGCTATCAAGGACTGCATTTTGTCCGCCACGGCACGGAGGGCCGGCACCGCGTCCCGGTCACCCGCAGCCTCCAGCATCAGGCGGACGTCCTTGTATCCCATCGCGAGCGTGAAGGTTGGTTCATAATTGCCGGCGGCCATTCTGGGACCGCGCCGACCGATGGTGCCGCACGGGTCAAAGCGCTCGAAGAGCTGCATTGCACGCGCGGGTTCGATGCCGGCGGCCTTGGCGATGGCTAGGTATTCGGCCAGACCCTCCACGATGGCCACCAGCATGGAATTGGCCATTAACTTAAACGCCGCAGCTTCGTGCGGTTGTTCACCAACGACAAAGTGCCGGGAGAGGATGGCCTCGAGAATGGGGCGAGCGGAGGCGTAGGTATCCGCCGCGGCACCGACAATCATAAGGCCTTCACCGCGCCCAATCTGGGGCGGCCCCGCAAGTACCGGGCCGTGCACGTAGCGCCACCCGGACTGCGCAAGGCGGCGCGCCCGTTCACGCGTTCCCGCCACCGACACAGTGCTGTGATCCACGACCGTTGCACCAGCGGGCAAGGTTCGCGTTGCGCCTTGCGGACCAAAAAGAACATCCTCAACGGCAGCATCGTCCGCAAGCATCAGGTGGAGTTGGTGCGCGCCGCGGGCGGCTTCGGCGGGCGAATTGCAGGCGGTGCCTCCCTCGCGGGCCCAGGCTTCGGCCTTGCGGGCTGTCCGGTTCCACACACGCAGGTCGTGACCGGCAGCCCGCAGGCGCCCGGCCATCTGGGCTCCCATCATACCAAGTCCACAAAATGCGATCGTTGCCATGTCCGGGCCCTTCGTTTCCACATGCGGCGTTTCCTCAGGGGCGGTGATGGCTACGGTGTGCGCGGAGTCGGGGCGCAAACGTCGGGTGGCACCCTTCTCGTGGCGGCGATCGCCTACGCCGCGTCGGTCGCGCAAGCGCGACCACCGCTACGCACCCCCCAAATCTGCGGTCGCGCAAGCGCGACCGCTACGAATCGCCCTGCCGGGAGTCACCGCGGAAACGTTTGGTGCGGCGCACCAGCAGCCAGCCCGCGCCGCCGAGGACAGCCGTCACCGTCATGACGGCCGCCACGGTGCGCAGAACGCGGACCGTTGCAGGAGTGCGCGCACGGCGTTGTCGCGAGACTCGTGCCTCGGGCGACGTGGACGCGCTCGAACCATCCGCGGCGCGCAGGGTCAGCCCCCGATGTGCGACATCTCGACCTTGGGTTTGACGGCGACCGACGTTTGCAGAGTGCGCAGCTCGGAGTACCGATCTGTCCGGCGCCGCCATAGGTCCGCGATCAGGGTCGCGATGTCGCGGTCGGACGCGCCACCGCGCAGGGCCGCACGTAGGTCGTACCCGTTTGTCCCAAAGAGGCATGTATACAGGCGGCCTTCCGCGGTCAGGCGCAGCCTCGTGCAGTCGCGGCAGAAGGGCTGAGTTACGGAGGCGATGACGCCGATTTCGCCCTGACCATCACGGTATCGATAGCGCCGCGCGACCTCCCCGGCGTAATTTGCTGCAAGCGGTTCCAGCGGGTAGCGCGCGTCAATTAGTGAGACGATCTCGGCTGCCGGCACGACGTCGTCCATGCGCCACCCGTTGGTGTTACCGACGTCCATGTACTCGATGAAGCGCAGGATGCAGCCCGTCCCACGGAAGCGCTCCGCCAGGTCCAGGATGGTGTGATCGTTGACGCCCCGCTTGACGACAGCGTTGATCTTCACCGGGTTCAAGCCTGCCGCTTGCGCGGCATCAATGGCTTCCAAAATACGATTGACGGGGAAGTCGACGCCGTTCATTGCCCGAAAGACGGCATCGTCGGTGGAATCCAAGCTGACGGTGACCCGGCGCAACCCAGCGGCTTTCAGCGCCTGCGCCTTGTGCGCCAACAGCGCGCCGTTGGTCGTCAGCGTGACGTCTTCGATACCCGGAATGGCAGCCAGCATCGCGATGAGGTTCTCGACATCGCGCCGGATGAGCGGCTCGCCGCCGGTCAGGCGCACTTTGCGAACTCCGAGCGAAGCACAGATCCGGGCGACCCGCTCGATCTCCTCGAAGCGCAGGACTTGGTCGGGCGGCAAAAAGTGAAAGTCGCGGCCAAACACCTCGCGCGGCATACAGTAGGTGCAGCGAAAGTTGCAGCGGTCGGTCACGGAGATCCGCAGATCCCGCAGGAGACGGCCCAGGGTGTCGGACGGAACGGTAGCCACGACGCAGTACGTCTTGCGGGCCGCACGGCGTCCTCCCTGCACGTGGGTGTGGCTTGTACGGTGGCGCGCTTCCGATCGATCTGCCGCGGCGTCCTCCCTGCACGTGGGTGTGGCTGCGCGCCCGCCGTTGCAACACGCTCGGGAGACGCCGTGGGCCTGGACTGCGGACCCCAGACGGCGCAGGCGAGGTCGGTCAGGACCGGGCAGGCAACAGGGGCAGTTTGCGCAAGTGACGGGAGACCAGGCTGGCGTGACTGCCAATCGTCACGACCTCGAAATCGTCCATGAGCGCGTCAGTCACGGCTGCGACCAGGTCCATCTTGCGCCGGAGCGTCAAGTGCATCCCCGGGAAAAACGACAGGCTGGTCACGTCCTCGCAGCCCAGAAAATCCAACGGATGCAAGAGCAGCGATGGGTTCGTTCCCGACAGCCGGCACGCGGCCAATGCCGAGCGAAAGTACGCCACGGCCAAACGGTGGGACCACCCGGCCAGGTACAGCAGATAGCTGACGTGGATGGGGAGACGCAGACCGGGCATCGTCGTCACCGGAATCTCAACGATGCTGTCCGTACCACAGCGCCACAGGTAGGGCTTATTGGGGCGCAGCCCGTCGGCCAGCGTCCCAAACAGCCGCCGCCGCCGGTGAAGTTCTTTGCCCCGCAGTCCGCTGCGGAGAAAGTAATACGCCCTCGCCATCGGCCCGATGAAGGTAGGAAAGGTTGACGCGTCTACCTGGTATCCCCGGCGGCTGAGAATGCTCAACAGCGCCGGCGAGAAACTGAAACCCGGCCCGCGAAAGGCGCTGGGTCGAACGCCGGTCGCGCCGGCAATCGCGTCTTCAGCGAGCGCGACTTCCCGTTCCAGAGCCGGATCCGAGTACAGATGCAACCACGGTTCGTGGTGGAAGGAGTGATTGCCAATCTCGTGGCCCGCGGACGAAATGGCCCGCAGTGCCCGGGCGTTGCTCTCCAATGCCGCGTCTTGACCAACAATGAAGAACGTAATCCTCAGGTCCCGCCGCTCCAAGAACTCCAGCACCCGCGGCACGACGATATCCAAGTAGGACGGGTACGAGGACCAGGCGGGATCGCCGCGCGTCTTGAGGTACGACCACTCATTATCAAGATCCAGGGACAAACTGGCCAGCGGTCTGTTCATGCGACGGGTGCTCCCAGAAACGGATCCACCCCGGCTTGCGCGGCGAGAGCGGCGGCCGCCGCGTTGGCGAGTTCGACGGTTTGGTTGACGTTGAGGGTCCCGTTGACGATCTGGGCTGCATTGACGACGTACAGGCCGGGCTGCGAGGTGACGCGGGGCGGCATGCGCCGCGAGTAGCCCAGCTGAGGCAGCGGGAGGACGTAGCGAGCCCGCGCGATGCGCAGGCAGCGTACGCTGCGGCGAGAAAACGCCGGATACATCCTTTCCAGGCCCGCCATAAACGCCGTCTCAATCTGTTCATCCGGAAGTGCAAACGCGGGATCGTCGGTCGGCAGGTACTTGGGCAAGTAGACGAGAGTCCGTCCGCCAAACTCGGCACGATTCACGAGTGCCGTCATCTCGATGACGGCCGTGAAGGGCAGGCCGTCGTCCGTAATGTTGGTGATGTAGTATCCGGCTAGCGGCCGATCCAGCACGACGGATGCGCAGATGACACCCAGGTAGGTGACGTTACGAAGGCAGGCTCTTTCGGGCTCCTCCAATTCCGTGCACATCGCGGCAGCCACGGGAGCCGGGGCCGTGATGACGGCGCGATCGAATTCGTCCGCCCGGCCGTCCTGCCAGGTCATGCGAACGCGCCGCTGGGCGCCCCGCCCCACCGATGCGACCGGGCATCCGCAGACGATGTGCACGCCTTGCTCGCGCAGATGTTCCTCGAACCGGCCGAGGATGTGGGCGTAGCCGCCGGGGACGTATCCGAACATTTCCGTCTTGAGGCCGGAACGTCGCGCCGCATACATGCGTGCTATGACCGCCCAGATGAAGGCTGCGGACGTGTCGCGGTAGAGTTCTCCAAGTTTGGCGCATAAGAGCGGGCGCCAGATCTTGGCAAACGTGCGCTCGCCGGAGAGCCGCACGAGCCAGTCCGCAACCGTCACGTCTTCCAGACGGCGCCAATCGCGCAGGTGGACTGTCCGCAGGATGGTTGCCGCGAGACGCAGCTTGTCCCATGCCCCCAGCGGGGCAAAACGCGCGAACTCGATCACGTTGGACATCGAGTGAAGGCGTCCGTCGGTGTAGAAACCGGTCTTCGCCCTGACCCATCGCACGTCGTGTTCTAGGCCCAGCTCCGCAAGCAACGAGCGCAGGGCAACGTCGGACTGCAGGATGACGTGATAGAAACGGTCCCAGGTCAGACCGTCCAGCTGCCAGGCGCCGGCCAATCCTCCCAGAGACGGCCCGGCTTCGATCAGGGTCACGTCGGCTCGGGCCGTCGCCAGGCGATGGGCTAGGGTCATGCCCAATATGCCTCCGCCGACAACGGCAACACGGTCGCGATATGACATCAGCGCGTCCCGCCGGCGGCACGCAGGTGCGAGGGACCGAGCTCCCTCACGGCCCCCAGGTCGACGTGAAAGGCACGCCCGCAGGATGCGCAGGTCGCTTCGCGCGGATCGATCGTGCCGCGGCTGGCGCGCACCAAGACCGTGCCGCAGCGACAGACAAATCCCGCGAACACCGCGGGGTTGCCCATCACGAGGTGAAAGTCCGGAACGGAACGTGTGACGACCGATCCCATGCCTACCATGGCGAAGCGCCCGATGACGAGGTCGCACCCGATGACGCATCCGGCACCGATCGTCGCGCCGACGCACACGCGAGTCGGTTTGGTATTCTCATCCGGTTCGGACGGCCGCAGGCTGGTCAGATCGGGGGTTGCAGCGCGCGGCGTCCGGTCATTGGTAAAGATTGTCCCGGCGCTGACCATGACGCCGTCCTCGATGGTAACGAGAGGACACACGAAGACAAACGAGTTGATCTTGACCAGGTTGCCGATCCGGACGTCGTAGCCGATGTGGGTCTTGCCGCCGATGATGCAGTCGCCTCCGATCTGGGCGCCGTGGCGTATGTGGACATGGTCCCACACCGCCGTACGATCGCCGATCGTCACACCATCTTCAACGATGGCTGTGGGGTGAATACGGGCAGGCATGGCGGCTCTAGCCTGCAGCGACGACCGGGGTGACGGCCGCGACCGCAGGAGCTTCGGATTCGCTCACCCGCACCCAGCCGTTGCAGGTCAGGGAACGGTAGGCGGCGCTGATGACCTCGACCGAGGCCAGGGCGTCTGTCGGAGTGATGAGGAGTTGTTCCTCGCCCCGGAGTGCGCCTGCGAAATTATCGATCTCAGCTCCCAGTGCCGCCAGTTTGTCGTACCCGCTGCCGAAGCTGACCCAGCCTTGTTGGGAGCTGCGGCGGTAGCGGGAACGCCGCCAACCCAGCGCGACAGCCCCCGCGGTTCCGTAAATGCGGACGTACGTATCGCCGGCGGGCTGGCAACTCCACGACAGGTCGATGCTGGCCAGGACGCCGCGGGAGGTGCGAGCGATGAGGTGGGCGGTGTCCTCGACCGGAAGCTCCTGACGGCGCGGACCTTCATAGGCTGCGATTGCCGTAATGGGGCCGCACAGGTAGCGAACGACGTCGACCGAGTGGGTGCCGTTATCGATGATGACGCCGCCGCCGGAGCGGGCGGGATCGGCATGCCAACGCCCCGCCATGGCGACGCTTGAGGCGAACACGTTTTCCAGCGCGATAGGCTCTCCCAGGGCGCCGCCCTCGATGAACGCCTTGGCTTGCACAATGTCCTCGACGTACCGAAATTTCGAGGCCATCGTGAGCAGGACGCCCGCCGTCTGGGCCGCATGCAACATGCGCCGTGCGGACGCAACATCAATCGCGAGCGGCTTTTCGCAGAGGACCGCAAGACCCGCGTGCACGCAGTCGAGGGCTATTGGTGCGTGCAGGGTAGGGGGTGTGCAGACAACGACCGCTTCCGCGCCGCCCCAGCGGATCAGGGACGTGTGGGAATCAAAGACACGGCACCCGGCGCTCCCCGCCAAGGCGATGGCTGCGTCGAGGTTAACGTCGGCGACCGCGACGAGCTCGGCCGTCTCGCTCGTTGCCAGCACCTGCGCATAGGACCGCGCGATGGCCCCGGCGCCGGCGAGCGCAAAACGAACTTTATGACGCACTGTAAACAGGCTCCCTGGCATTCGCGACGGCATCCGTGATGGCGCGGGCGATGCCGGCAACATGGCGCTCGGTATAGCGTTCGTTCCAGGGAATGACGATGGTGCGTTCCAGCGCCAAGGTGGTGCCCGGAAAATGCTGCGGCGAGTAGTCGAGCGCTTCGGGCCGCGCCAGCGTAAAGGGATAGCGGCTGCGGCCGAAGGTGCGCTGCTCCGAGAAGACGGCGCATGCAAAGGCAGGTTTTTGAATGTACCGGGGCACGGCAGCGATTCCGGCTTCGCGCAGGGTTGCGGCGAGCGGGCCGACGCCGCCGGCAACGATTCCCGGATCGACGCGCAGGCAGTACTTCCAAAACACGTGGCGGGCGTTGAGACGTTCGGCCGGAACATCAACGCCGGCCAGGCCTCTCAACGCATGGGACAGAGCATGCGCGGCGATGACACGCCGCTTGACGACCTCATCCAGTTTGGGGAGTTGGGCGAGCCCGACCGCCCCCGCCAGTTCGCTCATGCGATAATTGAGCGCCAAGAAGTAGTGGTCGGGATTGGCGTCCCCGTAGCCCCAGGCTTTATTGATGAACAGCTCGATGCGGCGGGCCAGTGCGGCATCGTTGGTTACGACCAGACCCCCCTCGCCCGTCGTGATGTGCTTACCCTGTTGCAGGCTAAAGCAGCCAATCGTGCCCATCGTTCCCACAAGGCGGCCTCGGTCTTCCGCCAAGAACGCCTGTGCACAGTCCTCGATCACGGCAAGCTGATGCCGCTTGGCCACGTCCAGGATGGGATCCATATCGGCCGGGTATCCGAAGAGGTGCGTGACGACGACGGCCCGGGTTTTCGGGCTCAAGCGTTCGCGGATCGTGTCTGCAGTGACGGTGTACGTGGCCGGATCGACGTCGGCGAACACCGGGATGAGCCCCTGGTAGAGCAAGGGAGCAAGGGCGCCCATGTCCGTGATTGGTGACGTAATCACTTCATCGCCGGGCTCGAGATCAAGCGCCACCACGGCACAGTGGATGGCAGCCGTGCCCGACGAACAGGCAAAAGCGTGGCGCACGCCAAGGCGGGCGGCAAAACGATCCTGGAACTGCCTCACGAACGTACCCTTGGTGCTGATCAGGGTGCCACGCCGGATGACCTCGCGCAGGCTGGAGAGCTCCTCCTCGCCGAGCGTGCGCCCCGTGGCGTCTTGATCCGAAGGGAGGTTGAGGCGGTTGGGATGGGGGTCAGGCATGATGACGGCTTTCTAAGGGCGCCCGCGGCCACGCCGAGGGTCGCAGACTGCGCCGCACGTAACGGCCCGTGATGAGGGCGAGAAATCCCAGGCTGGCGAGTTGAACCCCGACCACGGCGGCCGCGACTGTGGCGGCCTCACCGTGCGGGATGTGGAGAGCCAGCAGCAGCGCTGCCGCAAGAGGTAAGACGCCGGGTGCAAGACCGGGTATCGCCAGTAGGAGCGAGGGTCGGAATGCGAGACCATCCGCGACAACGCGCAGACAGTGATTGAGGACGCGCATGCTCGAACGCCGCGACGCCGTTGCGCGCCGCAGTACCTTCCAGTCAAGACACGCCGGTACCTCGACGATCTGCAAACCGGTTCGTAGGGCGGCGAAGAGGAGGCGGTGGTTGAACTCCATTCCGTCGCCGCGCACGTCGAGGCTGCGCACCGCCGCCGTTCTATAGGCCCGCACCATGCCAGTCAGCGTTCGTAGCTCACCGCCGGTTGCAATGGAGAGGTACCGGTTTGCCCACGAGGAGAGCATGCGGCGCATCCACGGGACTCCGCACACGGCGCCGCCCCGGAGGTACGGGGAGGCCACAGCAATCGCCGCCTGGGTGTCTTCGAGAGAATCGGTCAGCAAATCGATGTGATACGGGGCGTACGTCAGGTCGGCATCCAAAACGACGCTGACCTCGGCTCGTGCGGATGACAAGCCGGTGCGTATGGCGGCTCCAAGCCCGCGATTGATTGGGTGGTGAATCACCCGGATCGACGGGCGGCCTCGGGCCATGTCATCTGCCAGGGCGCCGCCTCCGTCGGTGCTCCCGTCGTCGACCAACACGAGTTCGAAGGGCGTTGGCCGCCGGCGGAGAGAGGACTCTATCTCGGTGACGCCGGCCGTCAAAATGCCCGCCTCGTTAAAAAAGGGCACGATGACCGAGATGGTCGGCTGCCGATCCTTGTCGCTGTCGCTCAATGTCCCATACACCAACCACACCGAGGCCAGGAATGCACGGTCCAGTCTACAGCGAGCGGCCTTTCGGCGGGAGAGCAAAAAGAATACCGGTCGGCGGTCTCGGGACTCAATAATAGAGGCGGCCTAGTAGGACCAAAGGACCGTAGCGCGTGTCCCGCGGCCGGCGCAGGCGGTCTTGACGATGGAAACCGATAAGTCTTGGTAGCCCCCCTTCTTGGGGTACGGAAACGGAGCAGCAGGAATGCCACACGCGCTTTGGACGGGTTCCATCAACTTCGGCTTGGTCAACATCCCGGTCAAGCTCTTCACGGCTGTCCGGGGGAACGACCTGTCTTTCCACTACCTGCACAAGAAAGATAAGGGACGCATCAACAACGTCCGCACCTGCAGCGTGTGCCATCGTAAGGTAGCTTGGAACGACATCGTCCGCGGCTACGAAGTGGAGAAGGGAGAGTACGTGCTCCTCAGCGATGAGGATTTCAAGCGGGTCAATCCCGAGGCCACGCAGTCAGTGGATATCGTGCAGTTTGTCAACCAGAAAGAGATCGACCCCATGCTGTACGATACCCCGTACTACCTGGAGCCCGACAAACGAGGGCGTCACGCCTACGCGCTGTTGCGCGAAGCGCTCAAGAAATCAGGCAAAGTGGGCATTGCACGCGTCGTCATCCGCACCCGTGAGCACCTGGCGGCGCTGCGTCCCCAGGGGAACGCCCTCGTGCTGGAGACCATGCGGTACGCAAGCGAATTGGCGGCTGCGGACGAATTCGATCTGCCGCCGGTCAAGGAAAAGGTGCCGGCGCCCGAGATGAAGGCCGCCCTGATGCTCATCGATACGATGACTGAGCGCTTTGAGCCGGAGCGATTCCGCGACGAGTATCGTGAGCAGCTGCTGACCATGATCCGGGCGCGCGCCCGCGGCAAAACGCTGCCCAAGGTGCGCGCGAAGGCGCCGCAGCCCACCAACGTCGTCAACATCATGGACGTCCTGCAGCGCAGCCTGGCATCCGGCCGGAGCCGTTACCGGCCTGTCGCTCGCAAGAACCGAGCCTCAAAAGAACTGGTCGCCGCAGGCTGAGAGCGCTACCTGAACATCGTCCGGCCGTGGTGAGGGCCACAGCGCGCCTTCGCACGTGCGTTCGAAAAAAACGTCCCGCTTAGCAGGCGGGCAGACATCCCTGGTCGAACACGCGTTCGACAGGGAGGCACGCCATCGCAATGCCGTCATTTCAACTTTGGAAAGAGCGGGATGCCGCACTGAAGTGGCACTTGTCGACTTCCATCGCGGAGTCAAAAGTTTTGAGCCGGATGGAGCGTCGCGTTCTCTTGTTCCTCTTTGCCTACTACGATCGGGCGCGCGGGAGAATCGAGTACCCTGGACATGAGATCTTTGCCGCCCGCCACCACATACCGCCGGAGCAGTTGCAGGCGGCGCTGGTTGCGCTTGAACGCGCAGGCCTGGTCATGCCGCAACCGCTGCCCTCCAATCTACTGGCGTACCTTCCGAACGCCTTGCTGCTGCAGGAAGCGTACGAGAGGGCCCGGCAGGCGCATCCTGAGTTGTTTGCATCCTAGGGTTTGCGTAGCGGTTGCACTGGCCCGACTGACCCGCACGGCGTTGGCGACCGGCAGCCCTTGAAAATCCTAGCGGTCGCGCTGGCGCGACAGACGCGGCGCAGCCTGGGCCGAGATCATTCCCGCACGACGTCGCGAGGGTCCTTATCGTGGCGCAAACCGACAAAGACCGGTTGCCGCATGAGGCCGTCCGCCGTCCATTCACCGAACTTCACCTCGGCGACGAGCCGCGGTCGAACCCAGTGCGCCAGGGCGGGCGACGGAGGCGGCACGGCGAATGGGCAGCGTGATGTGTGCAAGCCTCGCAGACGCCGCACAATATCGCGGATTCCAGCCTGATCGAATCCCGTGCCCACGTGGCCGACGTACACAAGTTTTCCCTTCTCGTAGACGCCCATCATGAGGGCGCCAAACCCCTTGCGGGAACCGCGAGGCTCGGTCCACCCGGCGATGACAACTTCCTGTTCGTGATGCGTCTTGATCTTCAGCCACAGACGGGAGCGGCCTTCGACGTAGGGTGAATCGCGGCGTTTGGCGACAATGCCCTCGAGATGACGTCGTTTGGCCAATGCAAAGAGCCGCTTGCCGTGGACGTCAATGTGCTTGGCCAGCATGAGGTGGGGGATATCGCCTGCGAGCAGACGGGTCAGCCTCTCCCGGCGTTCCTCCAGGGGCCTGTCCCGGAGGTCTTTGCGGCCCTCAAACAGCAGGTCGAAGACAACGTACGTGGCGGGGATGCGCCGCTCGAGCTGCGGGTCACTCGTGCGCCGATTCAGCCGCGGCTGCAGGCGTTGGAAGGATGAGCGGCCGTAGCGATCGAGCGAGACGATCTCACCATCGAGAATGACGGGCGCCACCGGCAGGCTGCGCTGCAGGTCGGCGAATTCCGGAAACTGGGCGAGGAGGTCTCGCCCGTTTCGCGACGTCATCCGCGGCCGGGTCGAACGCGTCACGGTCGTCACGGCGCGTACGCCGTCCCACTTGATCTCGAACGACCACTCGTCACCATCGAAAGGATGATCGACCAACGTTGCCAGCATCGGCGTGCGAATGACGGGCAGTCGAGAACTCACGCGCGCGCCTTTCGCCTGCGCGCAGCGCGGCCGCGCGCCAGCTCGTCCAGGCTTCGCCCGCTTTTCACCGACACATCGTGCGCCTCGGGCCGCCAGCGTGCGTCGGCCCATCGGTCCTTATCTTTGATGAGGAGCCAGGAGTTCTGCGAGCCATCGCGGGGCCTCATACGGACCAAGGTGAAGAGACCTTTCAGCTTCTTGCCGTGGAGAACGAACTTGATGCGACCTTTGGCAATCTCGCGGACTGGATTCGTCCCCTCCGCCAAGCTGTATGTGCCGCGGTCCCAGAGGATGACCTCACCCGCTCCGTAGTTGGGGGCCGGAATGACGCCTTCGAAGTTGCGATACGCCAGGGGGTGATCTTCAACGTGCATTGCCAGCCGCCGTTGCGAAGGGTCCAGGGTCGGTCCCTTCGGCACGGCCCAGGATTTCAAGACGCCGCCGGCCTCGAGCCGAAAATCGTAATGCAGGTGTGACGCACTGTGCTTGTGCACGACAAAGCGAAGCCGAGGCGGCCTCGTGCGGTGGGAACGCTCGGGCGGCGGTTCGGGGCTGGCCGCAAAATTTCGCCTGCGGCGGTAGGCGTCCAGTGGATCACGACGTCGTCCGGACACATGCGTTGCTTGAGCCGCATCGGTCCGGAAACCCTGTCCGGGTCTGTGTCCAGGGCGTCGTGCGCGGCGGGGTAGTGGCCGAGGCGGTAAACGCCCACATCGACAACAGGACCGCCGACATGAACGTCCTTCTCGCACTCTCGGCATGGTCGCCGCGCTTGCCGATCTGCTCGTTGCCCCCACCCCCGGCGGGGTGGGCTCGAGCTGTTGCGGCCCTCGTGTTCTTTGCCGTCGCCGGCCTCTTGATGGCACGGCCGGTAGTGTGCCCGAAATGCGGCCAACCCCTGACCGACCGAGCGGCGGCATACGAATGCGATGCGGAGGCGCACCTGCGGGCGCATCTGCCTCCCTTGCCACGCCTGCCGAAGACGCGAACGTAGGCTGGCAAGAGGCTGGAGGGTGCCGGGCAAAGGGGTCCGTAGTATAACGCCCTCGGGCGACATAGCCAAGTGGTAAGGCAGGGGTCTGCAAAACCCCGATCCCCAGTTCGAATCTGGGTGTCGCCTTTTTTTGCTTTTGCTGCGTTCAGCCGCTCCTGCGGTAGTGGTAGTTGACAACGGTTGAGACTCCGCCGGAGATGCGGCTAGCGTCTCGGCGTAAGAAACCATGACTGCGTGCAGCCGCCTGCGTCAGCATTGCGGAGAGCGCCGGGGGAGTCGGGAAGGCGTACGTCAGGCGCTCGGTCGAGCAGGTTGGCGGTAGCAGAATGCCAACCGTGACGGTTGCACCATGGATGCTTTCGAACCAAAAGTGGTCGAAGATGCCGGGCGGAACGGCTGAGCAGAAACGGCCGACCCGCGTGCGCAGCGGGCCGAGCTGGGAGGAAGGGAAGTAATCGCCAAGGCCAACCTGGATGCCGGGCCGGCGAAGATCGACCACGCGCAGCACCTGGCGGGAGACATCCGAACCGTCCGCGCAGCGCAGCGTATCGTGCTCGAGAATCGACAGGATGGGGCCGACAACGGATTGGATCTCTGCCGAGCGCGCCATGTCGCAGTCGGCTGCCCGCGCAGCTGCGTAGCGGTGGAAGTCTTCAATGGTGGCTCCCACCTCGGAGAAGATCGGGGAAGATGGGGCCGCAACGCGGTTGGCCTGTATCTCGGCGGTGGTCCAGAGAATATGGAGGCCTGCGCTTTGCCCGCTCCATATGGCCTGCGGCGCCCCGGGTCGAGGAGCGGCGCCGGGGACCGACACCTTGGCACAGGAAACCAAGAACACCGCAGTCAGCAATACCCACACCGCCTGTCTCATGGCGCCGAAACCTCCCTGGGCAGGATGACGCAGCTTGCCCGGCTACGCCGGCGAGGCCTTCCCACGCCCGAGCGTTAAGAACCTGCCGGCCATGAAGAGGACCGTTCGTCAAGCGGCACCCACGACACCGCGCCGAGTCCGCCCAGCGGCAACCGCGGCAGCGGCGGCGGGCACACCTCCTTCTCCGATACTTACCCAGTCCGTCGCCGAGGTACTCGGTCTGCGCCCTCGCGTCTGCGCTCTGCTGGAGCGCCTGGGCATCATCACCGTGCATGACTTGCTGCGTCACTTTCCCCACCGGTACGAGGACCTTCGCGGAGCCATTCCCATCGCGCAGCTGCGCTCGGCACCACACGGCGAGGAGGTCAACGTCATGGGCGAAATTGTTCGCTGCGAGCACCTTCGTTTGCGGGGACCCGTGCGCGCCAAAACAACGGCTGTGCTGCGCGACGGCAGCGGCGAGATGCAGGCGGTCTGGTTTGGCCGGCCATATGTTGCCTCCCACGTGCACCCCGGGCTTCAGGTCTTCGTCAGAGGCCGGCTGAATTTCACGCTCGCCGGGGCCTCAATGAACGTTACCCGCTACCGGATTGTGAAGCCGGGCGAGTCGTACCGCGGCGACTTGCTGCCGGTCTATCCCCAGACGGCCGGCTTGACGAGCTACGACCTGGGTCGCCTGATCCGTACCGCGCTGCGCTACGTGGCCCAGGCGCCCGACCGTGCGAGCCTCGAACTGCTGCCTGCGCCCCTCCGCCGGCAAGAAGGCTTCATCGAAGCCTGGCAGGCACTGCAGTGGATCCATCATCCGGCCACCCCGGAGCAGGCTTCCCGGGCGCGCCGGCGATTGGTATTCGAGGAATTCTTTCTTTTGGCCATCGAGGCGTCGCGCCGCCGGGCGCGGCGCAGCCGGCAAGCTGCCCCCGACTTCTCCATCTTGAGGACGCCCCAGGTGGCCCAAGCTTGTGAGGAGACGCTCAAACGGGCCTTGCCATTTGTTCTGACCCGTGCCCAACAGCGCGTCATTGAGGAGATTCGCGAGGATCTGTGCCGGCCGTCCCCGATGAACCGCCTCCTGCAGGGTGACGTCGGATCGGGCAAGACGGCCGTCGCGGCGGCGGCAATCGTCATGGCCGCCGCCGCGGGGTACCAGAGCGCCTTCATGGCGCCGACCGAAGTCTTGGCGGCGCAACAATGCGCCCGCTTGTTGGGGATGCTCGGCCCGGCCGGACTGCGCGGCGCGTTGCTGGTCGGGTCGCTGCGTCGCAGTACGCGGGATGCGATTCTGCGCCAGCTGCGGGCGGGTGACCTCGACCTCGTGGTGGGCACACATGCGATCCTCACGGAGGACGTGGGCTTTGCGCGCCTAGGTCTGGCCGTCATCGACGAGCAGCATCGATTCGGGGTCATGCAGCGGGCCGCGCTGCGCATGAAGTCCGGTCCGACGATGCCGCACACGCTCATCATGACGGCCACGCCCATCCCACGGACGCTAGCGCAGACGATCTACGCCGACCTCGACGTCTCCCTCATCGACGAATTGCCCCCCGGCCGCCGGCCGGTGAAAACCTACGTGCGCGACGAAACTGCGAAACCCAAGGTCTTGGCCTTCGTTCGCCAGCATGCCGAGCAGGGGCATCAAGCCTTTGTGATCTGTCCGGCCATCGATGAATCCGAGCGCGCGCTGCACTCCGCCGTCGAACAAGCGCGCGTCTTGCGGGAAACGGCTTTTGCCGGCCTTCCCGTCGGACTGCTGCACGGGCGCATGACGGGCCGTCAGAAGGACGAGGTGATGAAACTCTTCGCCGCCGGCTACACGAAGATCCTCATCGCAACGACGGTCGTCGAGGTGGGTGTGGATGTTCCCAACGCCTCGATCATGCTGGTGCTGGACGCCCACAGGTTTGGGCTGGCTCAGTTGCATCAGCTGCGAGGCCGGGTCGGCCGCAGCACGCAGCAATCGTACTGCATCCTCATCGCACCGGGCGGCGATGAGGTGGAGCGCTTGCGGGTCATGGCTCGCACCAACGACGGCTTCGTCATCGCCGAGGAGGACCTGCGCCTGCGAGGAAGCGGGGACCTGGCCGGCACCCGTCAGCATGGGGGTCCCCAATTCCGCCTGGCACACCTGGTAAGGGATTTTCCGGTGTTCGTTCGGGCCAAACGCGTTGCCGAACAGGTCATCGCTCGAGATCCGGACTTACGGTTGCCCGAGCACGAAACGCTGGCAAGGTACCTGGCGGCCCGCGATCCGGCGGCCGCATTCGTCATCAGCTCGTGAATCACAGGCAACGCAGGGCGCTCGCCGGAGCGCAGTGTAAGTACCGCGCATGAGGCTCTCCGGCGGACGCCAGAGTGGCTGGCGTGTCGTCGCCCCCAAGGGGCACCGAACACGACCGACGGGCGGCAAGGTTCGTGAGGCCGTTTTCGCCATCCTCGGCAGGCGTGTGCAGGGCGCGCGGGTGCTGGACCTGTTCGCGGGCTCGGGTGCACTTGGGTTTGAGGCAATGTCGCGCGGTGCGGGATCGGTCGTGTTCGTCGACAACGATGCGGCGGCCGTCATGGCGATCCGGCGCAATGCAGTCCGCCTTTTGGAAGACCCCGGCCGCTGGCGCATCATGCCGATGAGCGCGGCCCGGGCGCTGCGAACGCTCCGCGGCGTCTTCGATATTGTCTTTGCCGACCCGCCCTACGCGCGCGGCGCGGCGGAGGAGATCACATTGCTGATGCAGCGTGGTCTTCTGGCTCCCGGGGGCATCGTTGTCTACGAGCATCCACGGGATGCCGGGCCGGCCTTACCCGCCTCCTTGCAGGTGGTGAAGAGAAGCGCCTACGGTGACACCGCACTGACCTTTGCGGTCCCCGCCACCGATCGTTCGTCGCACAAAGCGACGCCTGAAAATGACAAACCCGAGACGGTCCGTGTCAAGACGGCGCGGCGGCGGCCGGGCGGGGTTGTGCAATCGTGACCCCGCGCGTGCGGATACCGAAAGCGCACTCGGACGGCTCGGCGCCGGGCATGATATCTGCGCCGGCGGCGGTGTATCCGGGCAGTTTTGACCCTGTCACGAACGGTCACATGGACATCATCCGGCGCGCCGCTCGCCTGTACCCGCGCCTCATCGTGGCGGCTGTGGTCAACCCCAACAAGCGGCCCTGGCTTACCCTGGACGAGCGAGTGCATCTGCTTCGCCTGGCATGTGCCGGCATACCGGGCATCGAGGTGGATTCCTTTGATGGTCTGCTCGTCGACTACGTGCACCGTCGCGGCGCTGCGCTGATCATCAAAGGACTACGCATCGTCTCGGACTTCGAGTACGAGTTTTCCATGGCGCTGCTCAACCGCCGCCTGCGGGGCGGCGTCGACACGATGTTTTTACCGGCCAGTCTCGAATACGCCTACATCTCCTCGTCGTTCGTACGGGAAGTTTTCGCCCTGGGAGGCGATATCTCGGAGTTTGTTCCGGCACCGGTTCTGCAAGCGCTCAAGAAGATTCCGGCTTCTTCGCGCGCTTGGCCCGCCCGGCGTCCGGTGGAAGGAAAGACACGATGAGCACATTCCGCGTGGTCGACAGATTGGAAACGGTGGTCCGCGAAGGGATTTGGCTGCCTTTTGGCTGGCGCGCCGTGCCTGCCGACCGCATTTTGGACTTGATCGAGAAGTTGCGATCCTCGCTGCCGGCCGAAGGAGCGGGCGCTACCCGAGGTGCGGAGGCCTCTCCCCGGCGCGTCCCGCGTGAAGGCGAAGCGCCCGCAGACAGCGCCCGCATGGCCTCCGCGGACGAGATTCTTGCGCGCGCTCAGGCTCGTGCCGACGAGATCATCGCGCAGGCGCAGAATGCAGCTCGCGACATCCGCCGCGGCGCCGACGAGTACGCCGACCAGGTCCTCGCGTCGCTCGATGCCAGCCTTGCGAAAGCCCTGGCAGCCGTTCAAAAGGGCCGCCAGACGCTTGCGCTCTCAACGGCTTCAGGCAACGGCAAGCCGGCAAAGGAAGGTTCGGCGATCTGACGCGGGCGGCGCGCCGACGCACCTATGCCTGACGACCACCGCCCGGGGCTCTTCGCCCGCCTGGCGTGGTCGGCTGCCGCCGGCGCCCTGTTGGCCGCGGTCCTATTTTTGATTCCGCTGCCGTACATCATCTTAGGTCCGGGCGCAGCGATCGACCTGTCTCGCGCAATCACCGTCCAAGGACGTGCGACGCCTCCGACCCCGGTCTACCTTACCGATGTCTCGCTGCTGCCGGGGCGGCCTGCGTATTACCTTGTCGCCAGGATCCTGCCGGGCTTCGAGGTCCTGCGCCGTCAAGCCGTGGTGCCGCGCGGGATGAGCGACCGCCAGCTGGAGGCTGAACTGGGCGATGCCATGCGCGAGAGCCAAATTAACGCCCAAATCGTCGCGGAACGTGCGGCGGGCCTCGCGGTGAAGACGCTAGGTGAGTTTATCGTGACGCGTGTTTTGCCGAACTCGCCTGCGACGCGTTGCCTCAAAGTTGCAGACGTTGTGCGGGCTGTCAATGGACGGCCGCTTGCCCGTCCCGACACCTTGATTCACGCCGCGCAAAGCCGCCCGCCGGGTGCCACCTTTGTCCTCGACATCATGCGCCACGAGCACCCGCATCGCGTGACGTGCCTCACGTACCGATATCGCGGCGCCGCTCGGTTTGGGATCGTCGGCACGTTCCGCATGCGCCCTGTCCAGCTGCCCGTGCACGTCACCTTTCATCTGCCCGATGTCAACGGCTCTAGCGCGGGTCTCATGTTTGCCCTGCAGATCTACCGCGTCCTCACCGGTACCGACGTGACGGCGGCCGGCGCGCTTGCCGGCACGGGGGTACTGGCGCCGGATGGAACAGTCCATGCGGTGGAAGGTGCTCGCGAGAAGATTCGGGCAGCCGTGCGTGCCGGTGCAGCCGTCTTCTTGGTGCCGGCGGAAAACTACCCTGAGGTCGCGAAGACTCCCGGCATCCGCATCATCCCGGTCCGTACGTTCGCCCAAGCCCTTGCCGCACTGGCACCGCACGCGACCGGCGCCGCCCACGCAGGTTCCTCATGAAGATTTCCGTCAGCAGCCTGTTTCACTCGGACATCGAGGTCCTCGAGATCGATTACGACGTGCCGCTCACGGCAGCCCTCGCCGAGCGCTATCCGCAGGGAGCCCGCCTTCAGGGTCGCATCTCGCGCATTCGGCGCGGCGTTCACCTCCAGGGCATCCTGGCCGGGATCGAGAGCGAAACGTGCGTGCGGTGCCTGGAGACCTTCAGCCGCCCCGTCCGCATCGCCGTCGAAGAAACCTTCAGCGAAGAAGTGGCGGCCGAGGATGACCTTTTTGCCAGTGTTGCGCCGCTCGTGGGGCGGGAGATTGACCTGACAGACCTGGTGTCGCAACTCTTGGAAGTCGACGAACCGATGGCGCCGTTGTGTTCGGAGGATTGCCGGGGCATCTGTCCGCTGTGCGGCGCCAATCGGAACCTCGTGCCGTGTGCGTGCAAACCCGCTGCGGCCGACGCGCGGCTGGCAGGCCTGGCTCGTTTGCGGGACGAACTGGCCTGACAGAGACCCGAGCACCACGGTCGGCCTTAGCCGGCCGTCGGCCGTTCGTGAGAGGACAGATGGCAAACCCAAAACAGAAGCGGAGCCGGTCCCACATCAGGGTTCGCCGCCGGCTGTGGAAGCTCCGACCGGTGCCCTTAAGCGCGTGCCCGCACTGCAAACATCCCCGGAAACCCCACTACGCCTGTCCGCAGTGCGGCTACTACAACGGAAGGCCGGCGGTCATCCACAAGGACGAGGCCACGGCGGGCGAGACAAAGGGCTGATGGCGTGAACACCCACGGCGCCACGATCACCGGCGTCGGATTCTGCGTGCCCACGGGCGTCCTCACGAACGAAGATTTGGAAAAGCTCGTCGACACGAGCGACGAGTGGATCGTCCAGCGCACGGGTATGAAGCGCCGCCACATCGTGGGGCCCGACGGTGTGACGTCCGACCTGGCGATCCCGGCGGCTCGCGCGGCCCTGGAGGCAGCGGGCAAGAAGCCCCAGGATGTGGATTGCATCATTTGTGCCTCCGCCACGCCGGACTATCTCTTCCCGGCGTTGGCGTGCCTGGTTGCCGCGCGTCTTGGCGTGCCGGGCAAACCGGCGTTTGATATTTCCATTGCGTGTTCAGGTTTCGTGTACGCGTTGACGACGGCGGCATCGCTCATTCGAGCCGGCGTGTACCGTTCGGTGCTGGTCGTCGGCGCCGAGACGCTGTCCAAGATCACCGACTATACCGACCGGACGACCTGCGTCTTGTTTGGCGACGGCGCCGGTGCCGTGCTCGTCGAACGTTGCGCGGAAGATTGCTTTTTGGGCAGCGACTTAGGTTCGGACGGTTCGGACCCGAGCGTGCTGTACTTGCCGGGCGGCGGCTCGCGTTTTCCGTACAGCCGCAACGGGGAGCTCTCCGCACAGCGGCTGGGCTACATCAAAATGCAGGGCCAGAGCGTCTTCAAATTCGCGGTCAATCAAATGGCAGCCTCGGCGCGCGCCGCGCTGGCGCAGGCCGGTCTGACGACCGCGGAGATCGATTTCGTAGTACCGCATCAAGCCAACCTGCGCATCGTGGATGCGACCCTGAAGATGCTGGGCGTTCCCAGCCATAAGTGCATCGTCAACATCGCGGAGTACGGCAATACCTCGGCTGCATCCATTCCGCTGGCGCTGGCGGAGGCGCTCGAGAAGGGGATGATTGCGCCGCGCAGCGTCATCGTGATGGTTGCCTTCGGCGGCGGGTTGTCATGGGGTTCGGTTGTCTGGCGGTGGCAAGCCGCCCCGGTCAAAAAAGCGCAGCCGCTGGAGCCTTCGCCGGGAGCAGCCCCGGCATGACGAACCGCGTGGCGGTCATCTTTCCCGGACAAGGCTCGCAGTGCCCGGGGATGGCGGTCGATGTGGCGGCCTCTTCGCCACCCGCACGAGAGTGCTTCGAGCGGGCCTCGGCGGTCTTGGGGTACGATCTTCTGACGCGCGTTGCGAATGCCGGCGAGAATGAGCTGCGGGACACGAGGCTCAGCCAACCCGCGATTTTTACGGCAAACGTCGCGCTCTACCGGGCGGCGGAAAGTTTGGGTCTTGTACCCGTCGTCAGTGCCGGGCATTCGTTCGGCGAGTACTGCTCGCTGACAATCGCCGGAGCGCTGGGGTTTGAGGATGCCGTCCGGCTCGTCAACGAAAGAGCCATGGCAATGGGCGAAGCGGCGGACGAGGCCCCGGGGTCGATGGCGGCTGTCATCGGTCTGGAAGAAGAGGCGGTCGATCGCTTATGCCGCCAGGTCCGTGAGCAGACCGGGCTGAGGGTTGATATCGGCAACTTGAATACCCCGACGCAGATCGTCGTGTCCGGTGACAGCCTGGCGGTGCATGCGGTCTACGAAGCAGCCAAGGAGGCGGGGGCAAAGCGCGTCCGGGTGCTCAACGTCTCCGGCGCCTGGCATAGCCCGCTCATGGCTTCTGCCACAGAACGCTTTGCGGCCGCAGTTGCGCGCACGGAGCTGCAGCTGCCGGCATGGACGGTGATCAGCAATGTGACGGGCCGGCCGTACAGGTCCACTGCCGAAATTCGCAAGTGCCTGGTCGCCAGTCTGTGTGCTCGTGTCCGCTGGCACGAAGCCGCGGTCGCGCTGGTGGGCTACGATGTCGATCTCATTGTGGAGTGCGGCGCCAGCGAGGTCTTAACGCCGATGATGAAGCGCCTGCCGCAGGCTGCCGGACGACGTGTCGCGCACGTCGGCGATGCAGAGGACCTGGCGCGGCTGCAGGCGACCTTGACGAGGGAGTCGGTGTGAACCTAGCGGGCAAGGCGGCGCTCGTGACCGGCGGCGGAACCGGGATCGGCCGGGCCATCGCATTGGAACTCGCTCGTCAGGGTGCCGCCGTGTGCATTGCCGGGCGGCGCAGAGAACCGCTGGAGACGGTACGGCAGGAGGTTGTCGCGCTCGGAGGAACCGCGCTCGTGCACACCGCGGACGTCGCTCGGGAAGAGGAAGCCACGGGTCTCGTGACGGCGGCGGCGGAGGGCATGGGCCGGCTCGACATTCTTGTCAACAATGCCGGCCGCACGTTTAACGGCCTCCTCTTCCGGTTACAGTGGGATGCCCTGGATGAAAGCCTCGCAATCAACCTCAAGAGCATGTTTTATCTCAGCGCCGCGGCGGGAAAGTTGATGTTGTCGCAGAAAGGCGGGTCGATCGTCAACGTGACGTCGGTCGTCGCCCTAACGGGAAATGCCGGCCAGAGCGCGTACGTGGCAGCCAAGGCCGGCGTCATCGGGCTCACGAAGTCGCTGGCACAGGAATTGGGCTCGCGGCACATACGGGTCAATGCGGTGGCGCCGGGCTTCATTGAAACCGGTATGACCGAGACGCTGCCGGACAACGTCAAGCGCTCCTACCTGGCTCGTATCCCCCTGCGACGTTTTGGCAGTCCGGACGATGTTGCCAAAGTGGCGGCATTTTTGGCAAGCGACGCCGCAGGCTACATCACCGGGCACGTGATTCCCGTTGACGGCGGCCTGGCGATGTGAGACGTCGTGGGAAGCAGTTGGCAGACACCATGTTTCGGCCTACGGAGGTAGCGACAGCCTAATGTCAGTCTTCGATAAAGTGAAAAAAGTGATCGTCGAGCAGCTGGGTGTGGATGAGGGCGAAGTGACGCCCGAAGCATCTATCACGGACGATCTCGGCGCCGACTCCCTCGATCAGGTCGAGCTCGTGATGGCGCTGGAGACGGAGTTCAACATTGACATTCCCGACGAAGATGCGGAGAAGATCAAGACGGTCGGGGACGCCGTGCGCTACATCGAGGAAGTGACCGAAAAGACGTAGCGGCGGCGACACCACACCCGCATCTCTTCAGGCCGGAGGTCCGGCCGGATAGGCATGCTCGAAGAACTCTCCGATCGCCTGGGTGCGATCTTCCAACGTCTGCGTTCCCGCGGTAAGCTGACCGAGGCCGAGGTCGGTCAGGTACTGCGCGAGGTCCGCGTTGCGCTTTTGGAGGCCGACGTCAACCTGGCGGTCGTGAAGGATTTCATCGCACGCCTCCGCGAGAGGGCCGTCGGCGCGGAGGTCCTAGACTCCCTGACGCCGGCCCAGGCGGTCCTGGGCATTGTCCACGAGGCGCTCGTCGAGCTCTTGGGAACGCAGGCCGCGCCACTGCGCTTTGCGCCGTCCGGTCCGACCGTCATGATGCTGGCCGGCCTTCAGGGCAGTGGAAAGACAACCCAGAGTGCCAAGCTTGCCGTGCGGCTGAAGGAGGAGGGTCGGCGTCCGCTCCTTGTTGCCTGTGACGTGTACCGGCCTGCGGCTGTGGAACAACTCCAGAAGTTGGGTGAGCACATCGGGGTTCCGGTTTTCACGGGCAGCCGGCCCGAGCCACTGGCCATCGCACAGGCGGCTCTCGAGCAGGCACGCCAGACGGGTTATGGTGCCGTGGTGGTTGACACCGCGGGCCGGTTGCACGTCGACGAGAGTATGATGGACGAGCTGGCGGCGCTGTCCCGGGTGCTCATGCCGTTGGAAACCCTGCTGGTGGTGGATGCGATGACCGGTCAAGAGGCCGTCAAGGTGGCGCAGGCTTTTTGCGCGCGGCTCACCGTGACCGGCGTGATCCTGACGAAGCTGGACGGCGATGCACGCGGCGGTGCCGCCCTGTCCATCCGTGCGGTGACCCAGACGCCGATTAAGTTCATCGGAACGGGGGAGAAAGTAAGCGCGCTCGAACCGTTCCATCCCGACCGTCTGGCGTCGCGCATCCTGGGCATGGGCGACGTCGCGACGCTCCTCGAGAAGACGCGCCGCCTGTATGACGAACGTCAGGCCAAGGAGTTATCCTCCAAGATCCGGCGCCAAAGCTTGACGTTGGAGGATTTTCTCGAGCAACTGCGTCAGGTACGGCGCATGGGCCCGCTGGGTGATGTCGTCAAGATGCTGCCCGGATGGGACAAACGGTTTGCGATGCAGGACGTTGACGAGCGTGAACTGGCGCGGGTGGAAGCCATCATCTGCTCGATGACGCCGCGCGAGCGCCGCGATCCCGGCATCCTCAATGCCAGCCGCAGACGGCGTATCGCAGCCGGCAGCGGGACCCAGGTGGCCGACGTCAACCGGCTGGTCAAGCAGTTTGAGGCCTCCCGGCGCATGCTCAAACGGCTGGCACAAAGGATGTAGCGCCTGCCCGCGCGCCGGGGGATGACGAAGACAGCCAGAAAGGATAGTGTGTGAGCGTTCGAATTCGATTGCGCCGGACGGGCGCCAAGAAACAGCCGTCCTACCGCCTCGTCGTGGCGGATAGCCGGGCCCCGCGCGACGGCCGATTCTTGGCCATTGTCGGGCACTACAACCCGCGGCGCAACCCCGTGGAGCTGGTCGTCCAGGAAGAGGCGATTCGCGGCTGGCTCCGCAGGGGGGCACAGCCGTCCGTCCCGGTGGCGCGCCTGTTGGCCTCGGCCGGTTTGTACGATCCCTCCAAGGTCCGCCTGCGCAAGCCGCGCGAACGCCGCAAAAAGAGCGCGTCATGAGCGAGCGGCCGCCGGAATTCGTGGACCTTGATGACGACGAGGCACCGGCCGGCGACGACGCCGGTGACCGGGCGGACGAGCGGGCGGAAGACGGTGCGGAAAACGGTTCGGGAGATGATGACGTCATTACACGTGCCGCCGCAGTGCTCAAGTACATTGTCGAGCACATCGTGGATGAGCCGAATGACATTCGGATTGCGGCATCCAGCGACGAGCGAGGTCCGCTGCTGTTGCTGGCCGTCAGCGACCGGGATCGGGGCAAAGTCATCGGCCGCCAAGGGCGGATCGTGCAGGCGATTCGGACCATCGTGAAGGCGGCCACGGTAGGCACGGGCGAGCGGGTCAACGTCGAAATCCTGGATTGAGACCCTTGCTGCCGGAAGCGCGGGAGCCAGAAGGTGCGGCGGCAATGCCAGCGCAGCGGGGGGCGGCCGAAGGGTCGCTGGGGGAGGACGGCTGGGTGAGCGTTGGCAGCGTCACCCGCGTATTCGGCGTTCGCGGCGCGGTCAAAGTACGGGGTGTGGACCCGGAGATGTTTGTTCCCGGCCGGGACGTCATCGCTGTGGCCGCAGATGGCACGCGGCGCCCGCTCCACGTGTCCGCCGTCCGCAAGGCGGCCCGTCACCTGGTGGTGGAGTTTGCCGGCATCAACGATCCGGAGGTCGCGAGGCAACTGCGGGGCGCTAGCCTCATGGTCCAACGTTCGGATCTGCCCCAGCTGCCGGCAGGTGTCTTCCGGGCGGCCGACTTGGTCGGTCTGACCGTCTGCGATAACCGGCTGGGGGAGTTGGGCACCGTGAGACGCATCGTCCACTACCCGGCGGCGGACATGCTGTGCGTGGGCGACCGCGGCGTTCTCATTCCCTTCATGCGCGCCTACCGCGTCCGCGTCGATCTCCCCGCACGGCGCATCGAGGTGGAGCTGCCGCCCGGATTCGAAGACCTGCTTTGAGGGTATGTTTTCTCGGTCGCGCGAGCGCGAGGGTCGGCTACCGCCGACCGCTACCCGCGGTCGCGCAAGCGCGACCGCTACACGTTCGTTTCTGTAGCGGCTGCGCTCGCGCAGCCAGCGCCGCGTCACGGCGTGATGACGCGCCTGCGCCGAGACTGCCTAGGCTAACGCGCCTCCGGCAGACGTGCCAAGAATGAGCTCAGCGCGGCATTGACCTGATCAGGCTTTTCCGCCATCACCATGTGACCGGCATCCTCGATCACGGCCAACTGGGAGCCTGCAATCTGCTCGTGGAGGTACCGGGCGTACTTGGGCGGGGTCATGCGGTCGTCGGTACCCACGACGACGAGGGTCGGAATCGCAAGTCCGGTCAGCTCATGCATGACGTCGAACGCATCGCAGGCGCGGTAGTCGCGTAATGTTGAGATGCGGCCAACGAGCGCATGCTGAGCCTCCAAATCCTCACGTAACCCGGCGGGCGGACTGGGGCCGAGCAGGCTGCCGACCATGTCGGGAATGCAGTCCGGCCAGCGCTTCTCGATCATCTCAAGGTACGAGGGTGCGACGCGTAACTTGGCTCCGGTGGCAATGAGAACTAAGCCCGCCACGCGCTGAGGGAAGTCCAGAGCCCAGCGCAGGGCTATCGCACCCCCGAGAGAGTGGCCTACAACGACGATGGGCTCGGCCCGCCGCCACCGGACGTAACGGTCCAACCAAGCCGCATATTCCGCCACGGATTCACACGCGATGCCATGGGGATGACCGGGCAGCGAGACTGCATCGGACTCGGGAAAGGCGCTGACCTGCCCCGCAAAGGTCTTTTCCGTAAGGCCGGAGCCATGAACCCACACAAGGCGAGCGCTCATGGCGGGGCGGTTTCTTGCGGGCAGAAGACATTTCCGTGCCGGTCGGACACCGGGGGTGGTGCCGGCAGGCTTCGCACTGCCCGGTAGGATATCGCACATGTGTTCGGCAAACGTACGTTCGATATGGCCGGTCTATCCTCGGAGCTCGGACCAGTCCGGCCCGCAGCGTCACACGCGGATGTCGTCGCCCATCTGCGAGACATGCGGCTATCTGCTCTCGCCGCCTGCGACCTGTGGGATCTGCCCTTCGTTGTCGTCGACGTCGAGACCACCGGTTCGGTAGCCGGTCGGGATGCGATAACGGAAATCGCGCTGGTCTCACTGCAATCCGGACGGATCACAGACACCTGGCGGACGTTGGTCAACCCGCTCGTTCCCATTCCCGAGTTCATCACCCGCCTCACGGGCATCACGGACGATATGGTGGCCAACGCCCCCGTCATCGCCGATCTCGTCCCCGCTATCGCCGCGAGAATCAAAGATGCCGTCGTCGTTGGCCACAACGTTCGGTTTGACGTTCAGTTCATCAACCAGGCTCTCGTCCGCCACGGCTGGGCCCCGCTGTCCAACGTCCTGATCGACACGCTGACCTTGGCCCGGCACACGATCATCGAAGTTCCGAATTACAAGCTGGGCACCCTAACCCGGGAGCTCGGTATCGACGTCGAGCGTCACCACCGGGCGCATGCCGACGCCGTGGCGACGGCCAGCCTGCTCTGGCACTGTCTGAGGCGTCTGGAGGACGAAGGCGTCTACACGCTGGGTCAGCTGGTCCGCTATCTGCGGGAGACCCCGTCGCCCCAAGCTCGGCCGAGGCCGCGACTGATTGCGGATGCCGCGCAGCTTCCCGTGTGGACCTCGGTGCTTCAGAGCGAGCTGCGCGCGGTCCCTGCGGCGCCCGGTGCCTACACGCTGCAGGATGCGTCGGACCGCGTTCTCTACGTCGGCAAGTCGCGCAACCTGCGTCAACGCCTGCGTGCCTACGTCTCGGGAAAACCGGCGGGCGTGAAGATACGTGCTCTGCGCGCAGCTCTGGCCTCCTTTTCTTACTCGGTGACGGGCTCGGAATTCGAGGCGCTGCTCTTGGAAGCCGAACTTGTGGGCCGGCACGACCCTCCGTTCAACGAGCGGCTGCGCCACGTGGGGCGTTTCGGTTTCATTAAGATTCGGCCTGGGCCGGATGGCACGGTGCAGACCACGACCCGGCTGGTACCGGACGGCAGCCGGTACTACGGGCCGTATCGTAACCTCCGAGCGGCGCGTGCCGCCGTCATGGCGCTGCGGGAGGTGAGCGGTTTGGAGTGGGAGCCGGATGCGGAGACCGGGCCCCAGGACAAAGCCGAGGACCGCAGTCGTATGCTGGAGCGCGTGCTCCAGTTCATGGAGGGAGAGGATGAGGATGTCCTCCTCTGGCTGGCACGGCGCCGGGACGAAGCTGCCGCCCGGGCCGAGCGCAGCCGGACGCAACGACTGGCGGAGATGATCGAGCGCTTACGGGGCTTGCGTGATCGGCATGCGCGTCTGCTTGAGGCGACCTCGTTGAACCTGGCCATTTTCGCGCCGGCCGTTCAGGCGTCGCATGAAGTGTGCTTTGTTGTCTGCCGTGGCCGCGTGGTGGCGCGGGTCGCTCTGCCGCGCCGCTTGCCCGAACGGCCCCGCGCCCAAGGGATGCTGGCCGGGGCGCTTGTCGCCCACTACAGGCCTGGCAGCCTGCCGCGGTGCTTCGGCCGTCAAGATGAGATCGATCACATTGCGATCGTCGCCGGCTGGTGCACCGCCCGACGCGAAGGGCTGATCTACGCGCCGTTACCGGACCGTGCTCCCGAACCCGAGGAGTCCGGGGTCTGGGCAATGCGCTTACTGGACGGCGAGCCCGTCGAGGAGAACGTACCGGCGCCGGCGGCGCTCGCAGGGTCCTAGAGCGCGCCGCGGCGAAGCCAAGGCCGACCCCCGTCGGGGAGGTTTGTCATGATGCGGAGAGTGCAAAAGGTTTGCGGCGTGCTCGTGCTGGCGGCGGTCGTCGGCCTGCTGCTTGGTGGACGCGCTCTCGCGATTGAACATGCCACGACGCCTGAGAACGACGAGACACGCAATTCATTGATTGCGCAGGGTACGCTCCTGCGCGTCGCGCTGCTGCAGACGATTACGACCGCCCACTGCCCGGCCCCGCCTGCCACGTTTCAGTTCAAGGTGCTCGACAACGTGATGGCCGGCTCCCGCGTGGCCATTCCCGCCGGCACGCTCGGGACGGGCAAAGTGACGATGTGCTCGCCGGCTCACGGCGGCCGTAAGGACGGCCGGCTGCACCTTGAGTTTGATCCCATCGTACTGCCCGACGGTACGCAAGTCGGCGTCGGCATCACGCATGAAAGCCTGGTGGCGGATGCCAACCAGAAGAACGGCACCGGTCCGGCTCTGGAAGACATCGCGAACATGACCATTCCCGGCTTCTTCATCTTGGACTATTTGCGCAAAGGTGATGATGTGACGATCCAAGCCAACACGCCGTTCCACCTGGCCGTCACCGAGGACGCCTTCCTGGCAGATTAACTGGCCGGCGCAACGATGCGGTTGCGCAGGATACCGATCGGGTCGATCACCACCTCAACGACGTCCTGAGGCTGCAAGGGTCCCACACCGGCCGGCGTGCCGGTCGAGATGACGTCGCCCGGCTCGAGCGTGAAGGCGGCGCTGATGTACTCGACCAGCTGGGGAACGGAATAGGTGAGGTCCGCAACCGATGCGTCCTGGCGCTTGCGGCCGTTGACGAACGTTTGGAGGCGCAGGCGGCGCGGATCGAGACCCGCGACGATGCATGGTCCCAGCGGTGCAAAACCGTCAAAGCCTTTGGCCCGCGCCCATTGCCCGTCGGAACGCTGGAGATCGCGGGCGGTGAGATCGTTACAGATCGTGTAGCCGGCGATGACCTCCTCGGCCTCGTCCGCACGCACGGCCTTGCAGCGCACGCCGATGACCACCGCCAGTTCTCCCTCGAAATCAACGCGGCGTGTTTGACGCGGGTAGACGACATCCGCATCGGGATCGGTTACTGCCGAGGGCGGTTTGAAGAAGAGCAACGGCTCGGGTGGGGGCGCGGTGCCGAATTCGGCCGCGTGCTCGGCGTAATTGCGGCCCACACCGATGATTTTGGTGGGGCGGCACGGCGCGACCAGCCGGACTTGGTCCAACGAATGGCGGATGTCGCCGGCGACGAACGCATCCTCCTCCAAGAATCCCTCGACGACCTTGCCGGCCACGAGGGCCCGGGCATATCTGTGCACGACGCTCACAGCCGGGCGTTTGGTTCGTGCTTTGGCACACCCTGCCGGATTCGCGTGCCAGGCGCCTGCGTCGGACATGCGCAATACCCGGTGCATGGGCAGCTACGATTTCGATCTGTGCGTCGTCGGCGCCGGGAGCGCGGGCTATGCCGCCGCGACGACCGCCCGCGGATTGGGCAAATCCGTCGCGTTGGCGGACGGCGAAGGCCCCCTGGCCGGCTTGTGTATCCTGCGCGGGTGCATGCCGAGCAAGACCCTCCTGCGTTCGGCTGAAATCGCGCACCTCGTGCGCACGGCGCCCGAGCTGGGCGTGCGCGTCGGCGAGGTCCGCTACGACGTGCCGCACATCGTCCGCCGCAAGCGCCGCATCATCGCCGACTTTGCGGCCGACCGTGTCGACGGTATCCGCAGTTTTCCCCTCTTTCAAGGCCGTGTTCGCTTCACGGGCCGTGACACGCTGGCGGTCGGCGAGCACGAGATTCGCGCCCGCCGGTTTGTCATCGCGACCGGGTCGGTCATCAATATCCCGCCGATTCCCGGATTGGCCGAGGCGGGGTACATCACAAGCGATGATGTGCTGGACATGGAAGAGCTGCCGTCCAGCATCGTCGTACTGGGCGGGGGTGCGGTGGCAGCGGAGCTGGCGCAGTATCTGGCACGCCTGGGATGCCGCACCACCATCCTACAACGCAGCGCGACGCTGCTCTCGGGAGAAGACCCTGATGTCGGGACTGCCCTCCGCGAGGCTTTGACGCAGGACGGCATCAGGGTGGTAACGGAGACCGCATTGCTTGGTGTGACGCGCGATGCAAAAGGCAAGTGCGTCCGTTTCCGACACGCCGGCCGGGAAGAAGAGGTCTGCGCCGACGAAATCTTCGTCGCCTTGGGACGCCGCCCCAACGTTGATGGGTTTGGCTTTGAGGCGGCGGGCATTGCCTACGACGCGGGGGGCGTGCGCGTTGATCCGTACCTGCGGACCACAAACCCCGTCATCTACGCCGCGGGTGACGTGACCGGCGTGGTGGAGCTTGTTCACGTTGCGGTGTACGGCGGCGCGCAGGCCGCCCGCAACGCGTTCTCGGAGAACCCGCAGCCACTGAACTATGATCTGTTCGGCGCTCGCGCCGTCTTTACCGATCCCCAGGTCGGCGTCGCCGGGCTCAGTGAGAAACAGTGCCGGGAGCGCGGGATCGCGTACGTCAGCGCGCGCTATCCCTTCGCGGAGTTGGGCAAGGCGATTACCGCCGGACTTACCCAGGGTTTTGTCAAGATGCTGGCCGCCCCAGATGCGCGGATCTTGGGTGTCACGATCGTGGGGGCCGAGGCCGCCGACCTCATCCATGAGGCGATTGCGCTGCTGTATTTTAAGGCCCGCACGCACGATGTCATGGAGATGCCCCATTTGCATCCGACGCTCGCCGAGATCATGACGTATCCGGCCGAAGAACTCTGCGAGCGCTTAGAACACGAAGCGCATGCGGTCGTCACACCGTAGAGGCGCCGCCGCGAAGCACAACGGCGCCGCCGCGAGGAGGCCTGCGGGAGCGGCCGCCGGGCGCCGTCATCACGGCGTGGCGCGGGAAAGAAGTGACTCTTCGGAGCTCTACCGCGCACCGCGCCTCTACGACATCGCCTTCGGCTTCCGCGACATCGAGGCCGAGTGCCGGGGCCTGCTGCGGCTGGCTGCACGGCATGGCGTGCCCCGCGTTCGCTCGGTCCTCGAGCTGGCGTGCGGTCCTGCGCACCACCTGCGAACGTTCGCTGCGCGCGGCATCCGCTGCCATGGCATCGACCTGAGCGCCGATATGCTCGCATACGCACGGCGTCTCTGCCGCCGCGACCGCGTCGCGGTCACCTTTCAACGGGCCGACATGCGGCATTTTTCGACCCGACGGCGATGTGATCTGGCCATATGCCTCTTCGACTCATATGCCCACTGTGTGACGGATGAGGATGCCGTGGCGGCTCTGCGCTGCGCTGGTCGGACGCTGAGACCCGGCGGTCTGATGGTCGTTGAGTTTACGCACCCGGCGGAGTACTTCCGGCGCGGATCGGCCCGTACGGTGGAGCGCTGGACGCAACGCGACGCCCGGCTTGCCGTTCGCGCAACATTCCGCCTCACACGCCCAGATCCGATTGATGAGACCATCCTAGCCAGCCTAACTCTACGGCCGATGATTGCGGGACGCAACGGCGCTGCGCCCCGGCCGCTGAAGATGCGCTGGCGCCAACGCATGTGGCTGCGCGGCAGCTTTGCCAACGTGGTTGCGGCCAGCGGGTGCTTTGAGATTGTCGGCTGGTACGGCGACCTCGACCGGCTGGTGCCGCTCGACATGCGTGCACAGGCGTGGCGCATGTTGGCTGTGCTGCGCAAGCTCCCACGAGGCGCCGGCAAGGGACGATGAGGTACCGCCTCGTCTGCAGTGGCTGCGGCCGGGCTTGCGCGGCCGCGAGAAGGAGCACCACGTCCCCGTAGCGGCCGCGCTTGCGCGGCCGACAGAAGTTTACGCCTCGTAGGTTGCACCCAAGGCGTTACGTTCTCTCGGTCGCGCAAGCGCGACCGCTACCTAACGCCGTGGCGCCCCGTCGTCTGCAGCGGCTGGGCTTGCGCGGCCGCTACGGCACCCTGCACGCGGCGCACGGTGAGATCCGCGTACCGGGCGGCACGCAGGAAGATGCGATCCAACATTGCTTGCGTGAGCTTTCCGGTATTCGTGTTCTGGCGGCTCGGGTGGTAACTGGCAATGAGGGTTAGCGTCGTTCCATGGGGAGCGGCGAGTTCATAGCAGGCGCCGTGCTGAAAAACAGGACGAGACCGGGTGCTGTACCCGCGTTCGCGCATGCGCGCCAGGATGACGTCAAACGCTATCCTGCCCAGGGCAACGATGACTCGCAAGTCGGCAAGCACGTCAAGCTCCGCGCGCATGTGATCGGCGCAGCGTGCAATATGGCGCGGGGTCGGCTTGTTTTTGGGTGGGGCGCAGCGGAGGGCCGCAGTCATGAAGGCGCAGCGGAGCGCGAAACCGTCGCCGCGATACTCCGAGGTCGGCTGGGTGGCTAAGCCGGCTCGGTACAGGGAACGTGCCAAAAAGCGCGCAGAACCGTCCCCGGTGAACATTCGTCCGGTTCGGTTGCCTCCATGAGCGGCTGGTGCGAGGCCAACAATCAAGATACGCGCATCCGCCTCGCCGATACTCGGTACAGGTTTGCCCCAGTAGCGGTCTGTGGCAAACTCAGGTTTGCGCTCGCGTGCGACCCGGGCACAGTAGGCCCGCAAATCAGGGCAACGCCGGCAGGCGACAATGCGTCGGCGAATCGCGGCCAGCGCATCACGGGCATGATGTGCGTCCCGCCGTTCGCGAGCGGGTGGACCGCCGTGGGTGTTCGTCGACAGCCCAACGCCTGCAGGGACGCTTCTCCTTGTGCGAGGCGGCGTCGCCGGCGTCATCAGTCCGGACGGCCAGCCAAGGGCGAACGATCGCCGATCCACTGAGCCGGAGCGATAGCCCAGTAATCGGCCATGCGATTGAGAGAAGCCGCATACTCGGCGCGCAAACGGCAAAAGCGGGGCCAAGCATCGTCCTCAGCGTCGAGCCGAAAACCGGCGGCCGCAAGGCGGGCGCGAGCAGCCTGAAACTCGGCCCGGTCGACGGCCGGAGCGCCGGCCTGCATCAGGTGGAAGTGCTTGGCGACATCGTAGACGACGTGAGATCCGACGCTGTGCGCCAGCTGTGCCTCGCCGTGCGGCACGTCGCGCAGCGTCGAGAGTACCAGCGTCGCCGCATCCAAAACCGCCCCCAGCGCGGCGACCCAGGACGCCCCGACGTGGGACGACCGGAAATAGCACAGCACGGGGTATGCCAGGTGCGTATCAAGGACGTGGGCGCACCAGTTTTGGGCGGCATTGAAGAAACCCGGCAGGTCGCCGACCAGACCCAGCTGCGCATGGATCTCGAGCAACGCCACTCCGGACGGGGGTGCTCCGGCTCGGGCGTCCAGCGTGATGAGGAACAACTCCCGCTGACGGTACGAGCTGACGACGGAAAACAAAAATGCCAAAACGATTGCGACCGTTCCGAGCCCTGTGGCGCCCGCGATCAGCGCCACCGCTCGGGCGCCGCCTGCGACCGGCACGATATCCCCGTAGCCAATCGTCAGCAGGGTTGTTCCGGCAAAGTACATCGTTTGCCCGAGGCCACCAGACGGTGGCCGCAGCTGCGAGGCCAAACCGTTGAACATGCAGCCGAAACCAAAGATGAGAGCTCCGAGCCAGATCGCGAGAACGGTGAGGATAAAGAGCGGGGCAAAGAAGGAGAGAATCATCTCGCGGCGCACGGCGGGCTGGACCGCCAGGAAAGCGCCGCGCCAGCCACGCCACATCGCCGAGCGCACGTACGAACTGAGCAAGAGCGTGCCCGGCACCGGCCTCGGGACGATGACGGTCGCAAAGACGTCAAACAGTACGATGGCAATGATCGCCGCTCCGGCGGCCACCCACAGGGCCTCGCGCAACATCACGGGCGTTCGCTTCGCCACAGGCTGGGCCTTTGCCGCCCGGCTCCAAAGGCCCAACCTGCACCCCAGGCAGCCGGCCGTCGCCCGGGCGCACGCGCGGCGCACGGACGAATCAGGCGTGGACACGGCACACGTCTTTGTCCGGCGTATCCGGCAACCGAGGGCGGCCGAGGGGCTGTCACGGCCGACCATATCGCAGCAACAAAAGGGCGTGTCCACAGCCTGTTTGGGATGCTGCGCTGCCGGGAATACCTCCACCCGATACAGCGAAAGGTGGTGACGTTTTCAACTCATGGACCTTCTTGCATGGGTTGTCGTGGGAATCATCGCGGGCTTTCTCGCCAAGCTTGTGGTGCCGGGTGAGGGCCCGGGCGGCGTGCTGGGCGATCTTGTCGTCGGCGTCATCGGTGCCATCATCGGCGGCTGGCTCTTCAACGCTTTCGGCCGGCCGGGTCTAAGCGGCCTCAGCGTGTGGAGTATCCTCGTCGCGTTCGTCGGCGGGGTTGTCCTGCTTCTCATTTTGCGTCTGCTGGCGGGGTCGCGGGCTGTCACGTAGGACCCGGGGCTTCGACGACTCGGTCTGTGCGGTAAAGCCGGCAGCTCGAAGAAGGCGAACGCTACGGCTCGAAGGCTGGGTGCATGAAGGCCATGGTCCTTGCCCGCCCGGCACCCATCGAAACGCGTCCGTTGCGCCCGCTGGAACGCGAGATGGAGCCCCTCGCCTCAGGCTGGGTGCGCATTCAGGTGGAAGCGTGCGGGGTATGCCGAACGGACCTGCACATCGCCGAAGGCGAGCTGCCGCCGCATCGCAGTCCCATAATCCTCGGCCACCAAATTGCAGGCCGCATCATCGAGAGCACGGATGCGGCGCGGCCGGTCGGGATGAGCGTCGGCGTCTCGTGGCTGGGGGCTACGGACGGCTCATGCCCATACTGCGCCCAGGAGCGGGAAAATCTCTGCGACCGGCCGGTCTTCACCGGCTATGACGTTGATGGCGGCTACGCGGAGTGCACCGACGCGCGGGCCGATTTTACGCTGCCCTTGCCGCGCGGCATGACGGCGCTGCAGGCGGCTCCGCTGCTGTGCGCCGGTATCATCGGGTTTCGGGCCTTGCGGGTCGCCGGCGTCGAACGTGGCGAGCGGGTGGGGTTGTTCGGATTCGGGGCTTCGGCCCACCTGGCGATGCAAGTTCTCCGCCACTGGGAGTGCGAGGTCTTTGTCGCCACGCGCGGCGCACGCCACAAGATACTAGCCGCATCGCTGGGTGCAAGCTGGGTCGGGGACGCAATGGATACCCCCCCGGAACGGCTGGATCGGGCCGTGACGTTTGCGCCGGCCGGCGACGTCGTCGTCGCGGCGCTTGCATCGCTGCGCAAGGGCGGAGTTGTCGCCATCAACGCGATCCACTTGGATCGGATGCCGTCTTTCGACTACGATCGTCTTCTGTGGGGAGAGCGCCAAATCCGCAGCGTGGCAAACATGACGCGTGCCGATGCGCGCGACTTCCTGGACTTGGCCGCTCAGATTCCGATCCGGGCCAGCGTAGAAACCTTCCGGCTGGAGGAAGCCAATGAGGCGCTCCGAGCGCTCAAAAACGACGCGATCGAAGGTTCCGCGGTCTTGGTGCTGTCCGAGGCGCTCGGGCGAAACCGCTGATGGTGCAGCCCGAACGCATGACGCCGCAGACGCCTTCGGGCCGGACCCGGGCGAGCCGGCCCGGCCGTAAGCCGGGCCGGGTGCGTGTCGCGTGTGCTACGAACAGCCCATGCTGCGCCCGCAGCTGTCGCAGACGTAGCACGCGCCGTTGCGCCGCGTAATTGCACCGCACACATCGCAGAGCGGAGCGTCGCCCATCAAGGAGGCCATCTGCGCCTCCCGCGAGCGCAGAGCGGACAGCTGCACCGCCTGCGCAAGACCGGCTGCCGGCTGATAGTAGGGTCCGCTCGACGGGGGCCCGGCTGACGGAGCGCGCGAGGTGCTCGTGCGCGGCGACGCCGGTTCGTCGGCTGCCTGCTGGGCGGTCACCCGCGCCTCGAACTCGGACTGCGCGTGATCGTCGTGGTTGGCGTCGTCGACGTCCTTATCTTCGGGCTTGATTTGCACGAAGTCGGTCCGCCCCAGATACTCCATGCCGAGGACGCGGAAGATGTAGTCCACGACGCTCGTGCAGTGTTTGATATTCGGATGGTCTACGAAGCCGTTGGGCTCGAAACGCGTGAAGACGAACTTATCGACGAATTCCTCGAGCGGCACGCCGTACTGCAAGCCGATGGAGACGGCAATCGCGAAGCAGTTCATGAGGCTGCGGAACGACGCCCCCTCCTTGTGCATGTCGACGAAGATCTCGCCCAAGGTACCATCGGCGTATTCGCCCGTGCGCAAGAACACGGTATGTCCCGCGATCTTGGCCTTCTGGGTCCAGCCGCGGCGTTTGGCGGGCAGGCGGTTGCGTTCCAGAGCCTGCGCGACCTTACGCTTGAAGTCGGTCGTCGTCGCGTTGGCGAGAATGCGCTGTGCGGCGGCGAGGATCTCGTCGGGCCGCAACTCCTCGGCCCGCTGACGCCGCGCCGCCTCGAGTTGTTTGGCAAACTCCTCGGAGAGCGCGAGTTGCCGGTCGGCCTCGCCGGCTGTTTTGTCGGTGCCCTTGTTGGACAGCGGCTGAGACAGCTTGCTGCCGTCGCGGTACAGGGCGATGGCCTTGATCCCGAGGTCCCACGAGCGCATGTACGTTTCCTTGATGTCGTCGACGGTGGCCTCGTGGGGGAGGTTGACGGTCTTGGAGATGGCACCGCTGATGAAGGGTTGCGCGGCCGCCATCATGCGGACGTGCCCCATGTGGTGAATGAAGCGCTTGCCGAGCTTGCCGCACTTGTTGGCGCAGTCGAAGACGGCATAGTGCTCTTCCTTGAGGTGCGGCGCCCCCTCGACGGTCATCGTGCCGCAAATGTAGTTGTTGGCGGCCTGGATCTCTTCGCGGCTGAAACCCAAGGCGCGCAGCAAGTCGAAGTCGGAGGCGCGATACTGTTCGGGCGTGAAGCCCAACCGCTGCAGCGTCGCTTCGCCCAGCGTCCACTGATTGAAGGCGAAGCCCAGCTCGAAGACGCCGGGGAGGGCGCGTTCGACGGCCGCCAGGTCGTCGTCTGTGAAGCCGCGGGCACGCAAAGTTTGGGCATTGATATACGGCGCACCGTACAGCGAGCCGCTGCCCTTGGCGTAGCGCACGATGTCGGCAATCTGCTCCTGGCTGTAGCCGAGGGTGCGCAGGGCGAGGGGCAGAGACTGATTGATGATCTTGAAGTACCCTCCGCCGGCCAGCTTCTTGAACTTGACGAGCGCGAAGTCGGGCTCGATGCCGGTCGTGTCGCAGTCCATGAGCAGGCCGATGGTGCCGGTGGGCGCGATGCAAGTGGCCTGCGCGTTGCGGTAGCCGTGGCGTTGGCCGAGCTCCAGGGCGCGGTCCCAGCACTCGCGGGCCGCGGAGAGCAGGTAGGGCGGGCAGAGAGAGGCGTCGATGCCCATCGGAATGACGGACAGCCCTTCATACTCGGCCGCCGGGGCGTTGTACGCCGCACGGCGATGGTTGCGGATGACGCGCAGCATGGCGTCGGCGTTTTCCGGATAGCGCGGGAAGGGGCCCAGCTCGCGTGCCATTTCCGCCGACGTCGCGTACGCCTCACCGGTCAGGATCGCAGACACGGCGCCCGCAACCGCCAGCGCGCGGGGCGAATCGTACGGAATGCCCGATACCATGAGGAGCGTCCCCAAGTTGGCATAGCCCAAGCCCAGGGTGCGGTACTCGTAGGACTTGCGGGCGATCGCTGGGCTCGGGAAGTGAGCCATGAGCACCGAGATCTCGAGCAGGATCGTCCACAGCCGGATGGCATGCCGGTATGCCTCGACGTCGAGCTGCCCGCGCTCGGCGTCGTAGAACTTCATGAGGTTGAGACTGGCCAGATTGCATGCCGTATCGTCGAGGAACATGTACTCGGAGCACGGGTTGGAGGCCCGGATGCGGCCTCCGGCCGGACAGGTGTGCCAGGCATTGATGGTATCGTCGAACTGGACGCCGGGATCGGCGCACGACCAGGCGGCCTTTGCGATCTGGTCCCACAGGTCGCGCGCGCGAACGCTGCGTGCAACGGTGTTATCGACGCGCCAGCGCAGGTCCCACGGCCAATCGTTGCGGACCGCGTCGATGAACGCATCGGGTACCCGGACCGAATTGTTGGAGTTTTGGCCGGAAACGGTTTGGTAGGCCTCACCCTCGTACGAGGCATCGTAGCCGGCGGCGATGAGGGCGGCGACCTTCTTTTCCTCTTCGACCTTCCAGTTGATGAACTTCTCGATGTCGGGGTGGTCCATATCGAGGATGACCATCTTCGCGGCGCGACGGGTCGTGCCGCCGCTCTTGATGGCCCCCGCCGCACGGTCGCCCACCCGCAGGAAAGACATGACGCCGCTCGAGGTGCCGCCGCCGGCCAGACGCTCGCCCTCGGCGCGCAGATTGGAGAAGTTGGTGCCGGTGCCCGATCCCTGCTTGAAGAGCCGCGCCTCGCGCACCCACAGGTCCATGATCCCGTTCTCGTTGACGAGATCGTCGTCGACGGATTGGATGAAGCATGCATGGGCCTGAACGCGCGTATAGGCGTCGGCGGAACGGACCAACTCCTTGGTGTCCGGGTCAACGTAGTAGTGGCCTTGCGCCGGACCCGTGATGCCGTATGCGTAGGCCAGACCGGTGTTGAACCACTGGGGCGAATTGGGAGCCGCCATCTGGTGAACCAACATGTAGCTGACTTCGGCTTCAAAGGCGGCCGCGTCGGCGTCGGAGTCGAAATATTTGTAGCGCCGGCCCCAATCCGTCCAACAACCGGCCAGGCGCCGTACGACCTGACGCGCCGATGTCTCGCGCCCCAGGCTGCCGTCAGGCTGCGGAACCCCAGCCTTGCGGAAGTACTTCTGGGCGAGGATGTCCGTGGCGACCTGAGACCACTCTGCCGGCACCTCGATGTCGCGCATCTCAAAGACGACTGTTCCGTCGGGTTCCCGGATGACCGACTCGCGGCGCTCCCACTGCACCTCATCCAGCGGGTCAATCCCTGGCTTTGTGAAGCGGCGTTGGATCTTCATGGGGTTCTGGGCTGTCCTTTCTCTCGACCTCGCTTACCGTATGTGGGTTCACACATATGTTCGAGGGGTGGAAAACGACCCCTATCTTTAGTGATAGTGAGGCATTGCCACCACATTATATAGCGCCGAAAGGCACGTGGCAAGAACTTTTTCGAACGCTCGTTCGTCCACAGATGGAAGCCTGAAATGACGGGCTTTGAGCGTCCTTTCCTCATGCTTCGTCCACAGGTGTCCACAGGTTAGTGCGGGACGAAGCCCGTGCAGCCACCTCGGCCGCGCGTCGGGCGCAGAGGGGCGCATGACGGGCAAGCCATGCGGCTTGCCCCCAGGCGGCGGGATGCCAGAGTGACGACACGGGATGCAGCCATACACTCGACAGTTCATGGCGGGGTGTGTCGAGGATGGTCCTCACCGCGGCCAGACGTGGCGCTTGGACAAAACCGGTCTCCATGTCGGCCGCAAGACAGCCGTGTCCTGCCCACCTCGTACGCTCATCTCCCCGCACGAGCCGCCCGGAGGTGATGAGGGCTCCCGTCCGGCAGGGTGTGCCGAGGTCGGAGGCAGCGGCCACGAGCGCCTCGGTAAGCACGGGATCGCAAACAATCTGCCGTCCGTCCTCCAGCAGGACCCGGTCTGCAATCACCACCGTCCCCGTTGGAATATCCTCGCGCAGCCCCCCCGCAACGCCGCAGCTGATCACCGGTCCGTCGAAAACCGGCGATGTCAGCCGGGCAAGCCGGATGCCGCTTTCGACAATCCGGACGCGGGTCTTGGAACCTCGAGATGCCACAGCCCGCCGCACCGCGGCGGCTTCGGGAGCGGTTGCAGCGAGGATCGTCAAGAGCATCGCTGGGCTGCGCGACCGTGCGCGCGGGCGCAAACATTCTGTGAGGTTTGCCCCGTTGGCATCTTTTGGGCCGGCCTATGCGGCGGCATGGCCTGTGAGGTAGCCTGCCCGCCGGTACCACGCGACGGCTCGTTCGAGCGCGGCGCGCACCGGGGACGGGCGGTGACCCAGCTCGGCACGGGCTTTGTCGTCGTTGACGTACATGGCGTGTTGCGACATCCGGACGCCCTCCAGCGGCGCAAAGGGCGTCGCGCCTGCAAAGGCGCGGCAGCGCAGATCGTCGAGGTGAGCAATGCCCAAAGCCGTCCAGTACGGGATGCCCCAGCGCGGCGCCGGTCGGCCGGTCACCTCGGCGAGCAGATCCCACAACGCAGAGAACGACAGGTTTTCCCCCCCGACAATGTAGCGCTCGCGTGGCCGGCCGCGCTCCAAGGCCATGACGTGTGCGCGCGCGACATCCTCGACGGCAACGACGTTGAGCCCACCGGCACCGGCCGGACGTGCAAAGATCCGGCCCCGTGCGTAGTCCACAATCAAACGGCCGGTTGGCGTGGGCTTGGCATCCCCGGGGCCGACCGGAGCCGTCGGCAAGACCAAAACCGTCGGCACGCGGGCGGCCAGCGCGGCACGTTCTTGGAGGATCTTGGACCGGTGGTAGGGCGACTGACCGTCAGTCACCGCCACGTCGTCTTCCGTGCACGGGCGGCCATTGTGGGCCGGACCGAGCGTCGCGGAGCTGGACGTGACGACGGCGCGTTCGATGCCTGCGATGCGGGCCGCCGCGAGCAGGCTGGCGGTGCCGGCGACGTTGACCTGTTCGATGCGGCGGGCATCCCGCGGGGAAAACGAGTACAGCGCCGCGCAATGGATGAGATAGCGGCAGGCGGCGAGAGCGGGAACGAGGTCGCCGGCGCGCTCCAGGCTGCCGACGACAAGACGATCGGCCTCCACGTTTGCAGCGGGATCTCGGACCAGGACATGCACGGTATAGCCGGCGTCCCGCAGGGCGCGGGTGACGTGTCGCCCCACGAAGCCGGTTGCCCCGGTGACGAAAACGGCGTCACTTGGCAAAAGCGGCGCGCACCATCTCTTTCACCGAGTTCATCGTTGCGAGGACCGCCGTCGGCTCGTAGCCGCAGTGGGCCATGCAGTTGTCGCACTTGGGATGCCGGCCCCGCCCGTAGCGGTCCCAGTCCGTCTCCTCGATCAACTCCCGGTAGCTCTTGGCATACGCGCCGTCCGACATGAGGTAGCACGGACGCTGCCAGCCCAGCACCGAGTAGGAGGGAATGCCCCACGCCGTGCAGGCGAAATCCACTTTGCCCTCCAGGAAGTCAAGATAGAGCGGGCTGTGATTGAGCCGCCAGTGCTTGCGCTTGCCGCCCGCAAAAGCCTCGCGGAAGATCTCGCGCGTGCGCTTGACGCCCAAGAAGTGTTCCTGGTCGGGAGCCCGCTCGTACGCAAAACCCGGCGCGATCTGCATCATGTCGACCTTGAGCTCGTCGTTGAGGAAGTCCAGCACGGCGCGGATGGAGCGTGCATCATCCTGCCCGAAGAACGTGGAGTTCGTCGTGACGCGAAATCCGCGCCGCTTGGCCTCGCGGATGGCCTCGACGGCCTTATCGAAGATGCCCGTGCGGCAGACGGACTCGTCGTGGCGCTCGCGCAGGCCGTCGACGTGCACCGACCATGCAAAGTAGGGCGAGGGCCGGAAGAGGTCGAGCTTGCGCCGCATCATGATCGCGTTCGTGCACAGGTAGACGAAGCGTTTGCGCTCGACGAGCGCCGCGGCGATCTCATGAATCTGACTGTGGATGAGAGGCTCGCCGCCGGCAATGGACACAATCGGCGCTCCGCACTCCTCGACTGCGTCGATGCACTGCTGGACGGTCAGGCGCTGCTTGAGGACGTCGTCCGGATGCTGGATTTTGCCGCACCCGGCGCAGGCCAGATTGCACTGGTAGAGGGGTTCGAGCTGCAGGACGAGCGGAAACTTTTCAACGCCGCGCAGGCGCTGGCGTACGAGGTACGCCGCAACGGCGATCTTCTGACGCAAAGGAATGCTCATGGTTGCCTCGCTGACACGGAGTGATGGGGAGTAGCGCTCGCCGTGGCGTGGCCGTCCGCAACGGCTGCCGGTACAGCCGACATGGAGGGGGCGGACGATTCGGCCAAGGCCAAGGCGGCGAGCGGGAAGAGGTGGCGGTACATGTGATAATTGATGTAGAAGTCCCGCGGGAAACCGGTCCCCGTGTGTTCGGGCTCGAGCCACGTTCCGTTGTGCTGCCGGTCGCGCAGAAAGTCCAGGCCGCGCCGGCAGGCGGGGTGGGAGGCATAGCCGGCCCGTTGCAGTGTGAGGACTGCCCACGCGGTCTGGGACGGCGTGCTATGCCCGCGTCCGGCGAACGACGGGTCGACGTAGGAATGGCACGTTTCGCCCCAACCGCCGTCCGGATTCTGAACTGACACGATCCAGCGCGCGGCTCGCTCGATCATCTCGCGCCGTGTGCGCGCGCCGGCATCCGCGGGCAGGGCTGCTAGGCCCCAGACGCAGCACCAGGTGCCGTAGATGTAGTTGACGCCCCAACGCCCGAACCACGATCCGTCGGGGTGCTGGGTCCTTTCGAGGTACGCCAGACCGCTGCGAACGTGCGGATCGGCGATGGTACGGCCTAAAGCTCCCAGCATCTCGAGGACGTGCGCGGTGACATCCTCGGACGGCGGGTCGATCATCGCGCCGAAGTCCGCGAAGGGAATGCGGTAGGCAATCTCGTTGCAATTGTCCCGGTCGAATGCGCCCCAGGCGCCGTTTTTGGACCGCATGGCAAGCGTCCATCGCACCCCCCGGGCGACGGCGTCCGCGACGACGCCCGGCTCGCCTGCTTCCAGCAAGGCCAGTACCACGACTGCGGTGTCGTCGATGTCGGGGTAGATATCGTTGTCAAACTCGAAAGCCCAGCCCCCGCATTCCGTGAGATTGCAACGCACCTGCCAGTCGCCGCCGCCCTGAATTTGTTCACGCAGTAGCCAGCGGACGGCCCTGCGCAGCGGTTCCTCTCGGCGATCCATCCCCGCAACGCGCAACACACGCAACGCCCACGCCGTATCCCAGACGGGCGACATGCACGCCGAGAAGCGCCAGCCTGCGACGTCATCCTGCACGGCAAAACGCTCCATACCGGCCAGGCCCTTGCGCATGACCGGATGCGACACGTCCATGCCTTGCAGGTTCAACGCGATGAGGGAGTACACCCATGGCGGCTGGATGCCGCCCCAGCTGCCATCCGCCTCCTGCCGAGCGATGATCCATTCCGTCATGGCGTTCTGCGCCACCCGGCGCAGCGGATGCGCCGGCAAACGTTCGTAGGCTTTGAGAAGGCTGTCAAGCCACAGAAAAGGACCGTGACCCACGACGCGGGTTGTCAGGTGCCGCGTCTGCGGTACGATAACCTCCTCCACCGATACCCCAAGGGGACGCACCGGGCGCCGGGCGAGAACGATCGTCAGAGGGGCGATGGTGCCACGTGCCCAGCATGAGAAACTGTAGAGGCTGAAGGGTGCCCGCGGCGGCAGGAAGATCAGCTCCGGGGGCATGCTTGGAATGCCACTCCACGGATAGTACCCGAAGAGCGCCAACCATATTTTCGTGAATACGCGGGCGTGGGCGGCGCCGCCCAGTTGACGGATGACCCGTAACGCGGCTTGCATGGCCGGGTGCTGCGGGTCCAGCCCCAGTACCTTGAGAGCGACGTAGGCTTCGATGGTCGTGCTCAGGTCTGCGGGGCCGTCGTGATACAGGGCCCAGGATCCGTCCTCGCGCTGGTGGTGAAGAAAATGCTTGATCGCACCCTCGCGGACGGTGTCCACAGGCAGTCCCAGGAATCGCAGGAGCAGGATATGCTCGGCGGTCATCGTCACGTTGGTTTCCAGTTCGTCGGTCCACCAGCCGTCCGGATGCTGACGCTCCAGCAGCCACTGCAGACCGTGGCGCAACGCCTCAGACACGCTGCACCTCGCCGCCCGGCGGCGCGGTGCTCTCGCTTCGGCCTGCGCCCGCCGATAAGCGGTGGCGAAGAATGCCCGCCGCCTGGTAGCCGCTGCGTACTGCGGATTCCATGGTATCCGGCCATCCGGTGTCCGTCCACGACCCGGCAAGCACCAGGTTGGGAATACCCGTGTTCGCGGATGCCCGCGGCTGGCCGGCAGCCGGAGCAAACGTCGCCTCAACGACCCGCGTCGCGGCGCCGCGCACGAGTCTGGCTGTGCGCAGTCCGGGAAGGGCGTCATGTACGGCGTCCCAACAAACAGCGATAAGCTCGTCGCGGGGCCTCCCGACGAAGCCGAGCGCGTCGCTGATGCTGCACACGAGGTAGCCCGGCGCCTTTTGGAAGATCCATTGAACCGGCGCATCCAAAAGCGCCGCAAAATCAAAACCCACGTCGGCTGCGGAGTGCCAGAGATGAACGTCGACGATGGGCCGCGATGCGTAGCGTCCAATGCCGTCGGCGGTATGCGGGGCGACTGAACTCAACAAGTGGGCGGCCTGTTGGGGAGGCGTAGCGACGCAGACACCGTCATACTCACGTCGTTCTCCGGACTCAAGCTCGATGCCCGCGGCCCAGCCCGGCCGACCCTCCGGGATTGCTCTCACGGGAGCCTCGGTGTGCACCCGGCGGATGCAGGCCGCGGCGGCCTGCGCGACGCGTGCCAGGGGGACTCGCGAGTACCCGAAGCGGGCGGCATTGCGGTCATGCAGGAAGGCCGTCCGCAGGACAAACAGCGCTTCGCGCAGCGGGACTTCCTCCAGCGGGGCGTTGAGCGCCGGCACAAAGAACGGACGCCAGAAGGCGCGCAATGCGGTTTCGTCTTGGCCATGCTCGGCAAGCCAGGATGCAAACGACTGCTCGCGGGCGGGCTTCGTTGTGCGTGCGGCCATCAGGGCCCAGAGAAGACGCAGCCGCCCCGCCGGCTGGAGAAAGCGATACCCCAAAACAGCCGGCAGGAGGTGAAGCGGGGCGGGTACGGCGACGGCACGCAGGTCGCAACGCCTGCCGTCGCGCGAAAAGACGACGGCTTCAAAGCGTGATTGCACGTACATGTGCCGATCCATGTCCAACCGGGCGAGAAAGGCGGTTAACGACGTGCAGCACGCCAAGAACACATGCTGGCCGTTATCGACCTCGATGCCATCCACGACAAACGAGGTCGCGCGGCCGCCCAGGAGGCGGCTGCGCTCGAAGACGTCGACCGCAAAACCGGCATCGGACAGCGCGACGGCTGCCGTGAGACCGGCCAGTCCAGCGCCGATGACGGCTACGCGGCCTGCAGCCATGATTCCACGACGACCTTCAACTTCTCGATGTGCGACAGTGCGGCACGCCGTTGCAGCGGCAGATCAGGCTGCTTTTCAATCTTGTCCAGAATGCAGCGGTAGATACCGGCCATCGTGCGCACGCAAACGGCCGGCCGGCGCGGGATATGCTCGGCAACACGCAGCCCGGTGCCGAAGAACTCGCGGGCCCGACGGGCCTCAAAGGCAACCACATCCGGCCAGCCCGGTCCGGGATGGCCAGCCAGCAGGTCGGATTCCGACACTTTGAAGCGTCGCAAGTCCTCCCGCGGCAGGTAAATGCGTCCCAGAGCCGCGTCTTCCCGCACATCCCGCAGGATATTCGTGATCTGCAGCGCGATGCCCAGGTGGTCGGCGTAGTCGAGTGCGATCGGGTCATCGTAGCCGAAGATGCGCACGCACATCCGCCCGACGACCGACGCAACGAGGTTGCAGTACCGTCGCAGGTCGTCCCAGGTCTCATAGCGGTGGCGGTGGAGATCCATCTCGACGCCGTCGACGAGAGCCATCAGTTCCGCCTGAGGAATGCCGTAGCGCCGCACGGCGCGCGCCAAAACCTGCATCACCGGATCCAGGTACTCTCCCCGCACGCACCGGCGAATGCGCTCGCGATGAGCCTCAAGGCGAGTGGGAAGGTTGTCCGGATCGGCGCGATCGGCCGCATCGTCAACCTGGCGGGCAAAATCGTAGAGGGCATAAATCGCGATGCGCCGTTCGCGCTCAAGGGAAATGAAGCCCCAGTAAAAATTTTTCGCCTCGCGAAACGCCATCTGCTGGCAAAAGCGCTGCGATTGGTGCAAATCCAGGCGCGCCTCTGCGTTAGGCGACCTCGGTGCTGCCCACATAACCGTTGCCCTTGACGGACGCCCCGAGGGCGCTGCACAGCGTGAGAATTTTCGCCGGCCAACCCAGCGCCGGGCGTCGCACGTCGGTCGCATAGCCCATGCGCTCGATGGCGGCAAGGATCGCCAGGCCGCCGAGACGGTAGAGCGCGAGTTGGAATCGCAGCCGGCCGCCGGTCATGCCTTCCAAGATACGGCCGGATGCCAAAAGGCCGCGAGCCCGCTCGCAGTGGGCCCGCACGGCACCGCGCACACCGAGGCTGCGAACCTCGCTCTGCAGGAGATAACACCGTCCTTTGGCCTCGTCGCGTGACGGGTCTTGGGCGAAGTTGGCCAGTTGGAGCCCAATGCAGACGTCGTCGGAAAGCGCCACTGCTGCCGGATTCGTGATGCCGAAGAGCCGCAGGACAATGCGGCCGACCGGTGCGGCGGACAGCAGGCAGTAGGACCGCAACGCGGGCCACTCCTCGTAGGACGTGACAGTTTGATCCTGCACGTTGGCCGCGATGAGGTCAAGAAAGGGCTGAGCCGGCAGGTGGTGCCGCTGGACGGTCGTGCGCAGTGCGACCAGGACCGGGTGGATGACAGCCTCACCGGCAAAGAGGGCCTCGACCTGTGCGCGCCAGGCGGAAAGTCTGGCCAGGGCCGCGGGGCCGCTTTCGTCGCCAAAGTCGTCCGTCGTGCGGCAGTAGGCGTAGACCCGAGCCAGATCCCGCCGCAGGTGGAGCGGTGCCACGCGCGAGGCGACGATGAAGTTTTCATAGTGCCGGGCGCACAGCGCCTGGCAATACGCATCCGCCGCCCTCTCCTCCGTGGCGTCCGTCACCCGGGAATCACCTGGACCGCGACTTCGCGCGTCCGCTGCGAACACAGCTCGATGAGGAAGATGCGCTGCCACCTGCCCAGAGCGAGCGCCCCGTCCACGACGGGCAAGGTTTCGCTGGACGCCAGCAGCAGGTGGCGGCAGTGCGAGTGACCGTTCACGGGCTCGTCCGGGGGCACGTCGGGGCGCATCGCATGATTGTCATGTTCGTACAGCCCGTCACCAGCCGGCGCGATGTTTTCCAGGAAGCGGCGGAAGTCACGCAGCAGAAGCCTTTCGTTCTCGTTGATCCGAATGGCGGCCGTGGTGTGCGCCGAGTAGACGTGGGCGATGCCGTTGCGGACACCCGAGGCTTCGACCACACGGGCCACGTCGTCGGTAATGTCCAAGAATGTTCCGGCGCCTGCGGTCCGGTAGGTGAGCCGTGCCGGCCGGCTGCCGCACAACGCCTCTCCACGCCGCCGGCAATGTCCGCCCAGGCGCAAGTCGGCGAGCGTGCGGGAGCCAGTGGCAAACATTGCGATGCGCAGAACCTGGGCAAACTCGCCGGCCAAATCCAGCGCGGCTTCCCGGCTTTGGGCTGCCGCCCGTAGAAACGGTCCGGCAACACCGACCAGCGCTGCGCCCAGCGCGATCGCCTTCGCGGCGTCGATGCCGTCACGGATCCCGCCGCTGGCAAAGATCAGCTCGTGGGGTGCCACGCGACGGGCTTCGCGCAGACACTCGGCGGTGGAGATGCCCCAATCCGCAAACGCGGCCGCCACCCGGCGCGCGAGCGGCGACGCCAGCCGATGTCGTTCGACTTCGCTCCAGCTCGTGCCCCCCGCACCGGCGACGTCGACGGCGGCGACGCCGGCGTCAAAGAGAGCTCGGACGAGATCCGGGGCGATACCCCACCCGACTTCCTTCACAACGACGGGCCACTCAAGCTTGGCGCACAGGTCGGCGATGCGATCCAGCAAGCCGGCGAAGCGTGTGTCACCGCCCGGCTGGAGAGCCTCCTGAAGAGCGTTGAGGTGCAGGACGAGGGCGTCGGCATCGAGGAGCTCAAGGAGACGGCGGCATTCGTCCGGCCCATAACCGTAATTGAGCTGAACGGCACCCAAATTCGCGAAGAGGAGTACGTCCGGTGCGACGTCGCGGACGGCGAAGGTCGATACGAGCTCGGGATGCTCGAGAACGACGCGGGCCGACCCCAGGCCCATTGCAAATCCAGCCTCCTGCGCCACGGCGGCCAGGGTACGATTGATGCGCCGCGCCTCGTCGGTGCCGCCGGTCATGCAGGAGATGAAGATGGGTGCCGACAGTTGCCGGCCGAGGACTTCGAGGGAGGTATCGACGGCCTCCAAGTCGATCTCGGGCAGCGCGCGGTGGACGAGACGGTAGTCGTCGAAGCCGTTCGAGATGCCTTTGGCCGTGACGTCGTCCTCGATGTTGATCCGCAAATGATCGGCCTTACGCGCCACAGTGCCCTTGCCGTTCTGGCTTGGGACCTCGGCGGTCTTGGTCTTATTACCGAGTTCTGTTCGCGACATAGTGCGCAACTCCAATAAAGTCGTTGAGTGTTCGGGGGTCCAGACCGCACGTGCGGACCAAGGACACGGCTCGCGACGCATAGTGTGCGGGAGCGGCGGCGGTCAGGCCGGGTCCGCCGGCCGCCAGCAGCAGATCACGAATGGCAGCTTCCGCCTGCGGCCCTTCAAGACCGTAGAGCTCGCGAAGACGAGCGCGTTGTTGCTCCGTCATCCGCGCGTACCCGGCGACAATCGGGAAGGTGACCTTACGCCTCGTCACGTCGCCGCTGGCCGGCTTTCCGGTGTGTGCCGGATCGCCCCATGTGCCAAGCCAGTCGTCTCGGATCTGAAAGGCCTTTCCGAGCAGCCTGCCTGCCCGCTGCAGCGCAGCTTCAACGCCGGGTGAGGCTCCCGCCATAATCGCGCCGGCTTGCAAGCTGGCTCCAATGAGCGCGCCTGTCTTTTCCTCCACAGCGCGGAGGTAGGTCCGAACCGGAGTATCGGGGCGCCCCTCGAGGCTGAGATCGAGGCATTGCCCCTCGACGGTTTCCAGCGTTGCGTTGGCCACGACCGATGCCGCACGCAAGCGCCGCTCGGGATGCGGTCCATCGGCCGTCAGGGTGCGCAGAGCAAGCGCATGGAGGGCATCTCCCGCGTTGATGCCCTGAGCTTGACCAAAGACCGACCACACGGTCTCCCGGTGGCGGCGAAGGCGGTCGCCGTCCTGGATGTCGTCGTGGACGAGGGTGAAGTTATGAATCCACTCCAACGCCACGGCGGCAGGCATGCCGAGCTGGGCGTCGCCTCCCAAGGCTTCGCACGCCCACAGGCACAGTGCCGGGCGGATGAACTTACCCGACGGCGAGTTGATCTCGCAGCCGGTAGGGTCCACCCACCCCATGTGATAGGCAGCCATGCGACCCGAAAAGGAATGCACGGGCAACGCCGTGGCCCGCAAGGCGCGGGCAATGGCAGCCTGATGTCGGAGGAGCACGTCCGGGACCGCGTCCGGTCCCGCGGCCGAAGCCGCTATGACAGATGATGATGGCATGTATGTGGGTCGGTGTGCTCGTTTCCGTCTGGCGCGTTGTGCTGCAAGAACGGCGTGCTTGACCCGCGGGCACGCGGGCGCCGCTGTCCTGTCTCTCAACCCCCTAGCGCCGAGATGGGACCTCGGCGGACAACCGTTTCTGGACTTGTCATTTGAACCCTCGTGGCCTACAGCCCGGTGACGGCTAGTCTTCTTTTCTTGTACCCACGCGGACAGCAACCTAATGCCCACCCAAGCCCGTTGCATCTCCCCCTTTCAGCGCATCAGCTGATCCGCTTGTTGAAAGAGGGCGGCGGGTGTGGGCGGCCGGTGTGGAAGCAGCCTGGAAACCGCAATCGGGTGCCGAAGCCAGCCGAGGATGGTGCCGAAAATGAGGGGCGCGAAGTCTCGACCGCAACCCAGCAGCCTGCTGGGGCTCGTGCCTCGCCGCACGAGTCTTGACGCGACCGGACCGAGCGTCGAACTGGCGGTCGTACAATGTGCGCCGCGCAAGGGCGACGTTGCGGCAAACCTGCGCCGGATCGAAGAGGCGTTTGCAGCCTTGCGCCACGATCGAAGCCCGTTTCCGGATGTGGTGATCTTTCCCGAAGCCTCGCTTTCGGGCTATTTCGTTGAAGGCGCAACCGTGGAGGTCGCGCGCCGGGCAGAGACGGTGGTGGACGAACTCGCCCGTTCCGCACGGCGGGCTTGCGGACGGAAGGTCGGCCCGTTCGACGTCGTGGTGGGATTCTACGAAGAGCAGGACGGCCAGTATTACAACAGCGCACTCTACGCGTCGTTGGGCAGGCGTCCCGTCCTCCGTCACGTCCACCGCAAGCTGTTTCTCCCGACCTACGGAATTTTTGATGAGGAGCGGTTTGTTTCGCGGGGCACCTCGATCGAAGCCTTTGATGTCCCCTACGGGCGGGCGGCCATACTTATCTGCGAAGATGCCTGTCATTCGTTGGCTGTAACGATTGCCGCCCTGCGAGGGGCCCAGGTTCTCTACGTCCCCAGCGCATCGCCGGGTCGCGGCATGGAAGACGTCGAGCCCGCGAACGTTCGCCTCTGGCGCGATGTCCTGCGCGTCGCGGCCGCCGAGCACGGGATCTTTGTCGTGTACGCCGGCTTGGTGGGGTTTGAAGGCGGCAAAGGGATGAGCGGAGCGTCGCGCGTCATCGGCCCGTTCGGGGACTTGCGGGCGGAAGCTCCGTTTGAGGGCGCGACCATCCTCCGCGTGCGAATCGACCTGGGGGACGTTCGGGTCGCCCGGGCGGCGCTGCCCGCGTTGGGAGACTTGGAAGCCAATCTGGGTCAGTTGAGCAGCATGTTGGCCCGCACATCGGGGCAGAGCGTGCCGGCAGTGGGTGCGCGGGCGGCTCGGCGTCGGTGACAGCGGCCGGTTTCCCCATTGTGCGGGCTCCCGCGGCGTCCGCAACCGACGTGCGCATCGATCCGGCTCTCGTGCGCCGCTGGCTTGTGACCTTTCTGCGCGAGGAGATGATCGTACGCCGCGGCATGCGTACGGCGGTTGTCGGAGTTTCCGGCGGCGTCGACTCTGCGCTCGTGGCATTCTTGTGCGCCGAGGCGCTGGGCCCGGCGAATGTTTACGGCGTCCGGATGCCGTATCGGACGTCGGCTGAGGAGAGTTTTCGCCACGCTGGCCTCGTGCAGGAGATCACGAAGATCCACGATGTCGTCGTGGATATTACGGCTGCAGTCGACGGCTATTTGCGCTACGAGCCGGATGCGTCACCAACCCGGCGCGGCAACGTCATGGCACGCCAGCGCATGATCGTCCTCTTCGATCTCTCGGCAAAGTATGGCGGCCTGCCCGTAGGTACCGGCAATAAATCCGAGCGCCTTCTTGGGTACTTCACGTGGCACGCCGACGATTCGCCGCCCATCAACCCGCTCGGCGACCTGTTTAAGACCCAAGTCTGGCAGTTGGCCCGGCACGTCGGGGTGCCGCGCGAGATCGTGGAAAAGCCGGCTACGGCGGATCTCATTCGCGGCCAGACGGACGAGGAAGACCTCGGAATTACCTACGAACGCGCCGACCGCATCCTCAGCCTGATGCTGCGCGGGTACGGCCAGGCGGCCATTGCGGCGTGCGGCTTTCGCCGCCGGGATGTGCGACTGGTGTGGGACCGCGTCAACGCGACGCACTGGAAGCGTCACTTGCCGACCACGGCCGTGGTCTCGCCCACGGCTATCAACGAGTTCTACCTGCGCCCCGTGGACTACTGATCAGTCGAATGACCGCGCGGGACGCCGCTGCGCGGGCTGGGTCCTGCTGACGATCCTCGGGTTGCAGGTGACAACCAACGCCGTCAGTATCGGCGGGGGCCTGGCCGTGACGATGATCAACCACGAGGAAAAGGAGACGTGCCAGAGCAGTTGTCCGGAACCGGCCATCGCTCCCAGCATCCTGAGCGCGGGCTTGCTGTCGGTACCGGTCATGGCAGCCTCGTCCGCGTATGCGCTGAGCGACGCGTTCGGTTGGCCGCAGGGACTGGCGAAGACCGTCCGCCAGGCTGCGCTTGTACGCGGTCATCGTCGTGTCGTGCCTTGCGGGAGTGCTCGTCAACCTGCTTCCCACTCCGCCGTTTCGCCTGCTCTGCGACGCCGCCGTTCTCAACGGCATTATTTCACCGCCGCTACTCTTCATACTGGTACCTACGGCCGGCGATCGCGGCGTCATGGGTTCGTTCGCCAACGGATGGCTCAGCAACACGATGGGGTGGGGGCTCTTCGCCTGCATGACGCGGGCCTTGGTCCTGCTTGTCATTCCGTAGCTACGTCTTGGCACGCCGGGCAGGTGCGCTTTGAGTATCCCGGAAAACCACGCAGGCAACCGGGGCAGATCCTGCGGTGCGTAAAGCCCTGGCGGTGGACTCCGGAGGAGCCAAGCTATGTCGCGCTACCTGCACACATCGATCTTTGTCAACGATTTGGATGAATCGATACGCTTCTACACGGAGGTGCTGGGTCTGAAGTTGTTGGACCGCGCCCACTACGAAGGCAATGCGGACATGGCGTTTGTCGGGGCGGATTGGAACGCGTACATCGAGCTGGTCTACGATCTAGAGGATCATCCGCCGTACGAATTGGGAAATCGCTACGAGCACCTCGCCGTTGAGATAGACGGCGACATGCAGGAAACGTGCCGGCGCTTGGCCGCACAAGGCGTCCGCATTCTGAAAGGTCCAAAGAAGTCGCCCGGCGGCACGCGCTGGATCGCGTTCGTGGAGGACCCGAATGGGATTCCGGTTGAGCTGCTGGAGCCCAAGGCCCCGGATGCAGGCGGATCCTAAGTCGCAGTCCCACAGCCCGGGTGCGGGCAGCGACCCGGCCCGCGCAAGCGGTCGCAGCGCCGAGATCATCACGATCGGCACGGAGTTACTGCTCGGTCAGCTTGTGGACACCAACACCCCGGCGATCGCCGCCGAGCTGGCAGAGAATGGCATTGACGTCTACCGGACGTGCAGCGTGGGGGACAACCGCGTGCGCATCGCAGAGGCCGTCCGCGAGGCCGCCTCGCGCGCGGACGCCGTCATGTGTGCCGGTGGGCTGGGCCCGACGGTGGATGACGTGACACGTGACGCCATCGCAGACGTCGCCGGAGTGGCGTTGCTCCGCGACGAGCGGGTCGCCGACGACCTGCGCCGGTACTTTGCCGGCCTTGGGCGTACCATGAGCGCGAACAACGAGCGGCAGGCTCTTTTCCCGGCTGGGGCGATCATTTTGGAGAATCCCCACGGCACGGCCCCCGGTTTTGCCCTCGACGTCGGGAGCGCGATCGTGATCGCCCTTCCCGGTCCGCCGCGCGAATTGCTGCCCATGCTGCGGGAGAAGGCCGTGCCGCTGTTACGGTCGCGCTGGAACCTCGCAGCGGCCATCGTCAGCCGCATCATCCGGACCGCCGGTGTGTCGGAGTCGGAGATCGACCGGCGGATTGACGACCTCTTTCGTTCGGCGGAGAACCCGAGCATCGCCGTGTTGACCCATGACGGGGAGGTGATTGTCAAGGTGACCGGCAAGGCCGCCACTGCCGAGGATGCACGATCGTTGTGCGATGGCTTGGTCGCACAGCTCGTCGCGCGGCTGGGAGAATGTGTCTATTCGACGGATGGCGCGAGCCTGCCGGAAACGGTGGGGCGTTGCCTGCGCGAACGCGGCCTGACCCTGGCGGCGGCGGAATCCTGCACCGGGGGCCTGGTGGGCGCGCTCGTCACATCGGTCGCGGGCGCGTCGGACTATTTTCGCGGATCGATCGTGGCATACGGCAATCGCGCCAAAACGCAGTTGTTGGATGTGGCACCACCTCTCATCGAACGCCACGGGGCGGTCAGCGCCGAGGTAGCCGCGGCCATGGCCGAGGGCGCAAAGGCGGCATTGGAAGCGTCGCTGGCGGTGGCGGTCACCGGCATCGCCGGACCATCAGGCGGCACGCAGGACAAACCGGTGGGGCTTGTGTACGTGGCCCTCGTTGGCGAGGACCACACCTGCACAGTACAGAGGCTGCAGCTGCCCGGGGCTCGAGACATGGTGCAGCGTCGAGCCGCTCTTGCGGCGCTGCTGCTGGTCCTTCGGACCTGCCGGGAGAAACGCACGGGCGGATAGCGGTCGCGGCCGCGCCGCCGGTCAGGCGCCCCCGGTCAAGAGTTGCCTCATGGATCTCCCGGCGCGTCAGCGTTGCTGTCGGGAGGGTGTACACTTTTTCAGAGGATTTTCACCGGGTTGAAACGTTTGATGCGACGGACAAGTCACATCCTACGTTACAATGACAGCGATGCTCCCGCCACGCCGACACACTCTCGTGGTCCTGCTGACGGCGCTCCTCATCGGCGGCTGTTCCGGCACGACCAGCACAACGCCCTCGCCACAGACAACCGCGGCCGCGCGATCCTGCGGTCAGAGCTTCGAAAACGCCGCTGCGCCGGCAGGGTATGTCCGCGTCGGAGCCTTGGGGCTGCACCCTGCGCCGGCGGGTGCCGCCACCGAACTCTCCCGGTTCGTCACCGTGCGCTTCGCCGGCGGCGCACTGTCGCCGCAGGCGCAGGCCGTGCTGACGCGTTTGGGGGCACAGACGATCGGCCCCCCAAACCCGCATGGTGCGCAAGCCTTTATCCTTCGGCCCGGTGTTGACCCGCTGCGCGCCGCAGACGCCCTGCGCGGGGTTCCCGGGGTGCTCGCTGCCGGCCCCGTTGCGTATCGCTACCCGCTGGGCGTGCCTCAGTTTCCGGATGATCCTCTTTTCAATAAGCTCAACCAGTGGGACATGTTTGCGATCAACATGCCGGCCGCGTGGGGTATCAGCGAGGGGTCGCCGTCGGTCCGCATCGCGGTCATCGACACCGGCTACGACACGCATAACCCGGATCTGGCGGGTAAGGTTGACGATGCCGTGGTTTTCGACCTGGGGACCGGACAGCCGGACGAGGCGTGTACGGTCCAAGATAACGACGGCCATGGCACGGACGTCAGCGGCCTCGCAGCCGCGGACACCAACAACCTGACGGACGTGTCCGGCGTGGGCTGGAACGTGCATCTCCTGGAGGCCCGGGTCTTCCCATACGGCAACAATACGGCGGCCTCGACCATCGACATTGCGGCGGCAATCGACTGGGCCGTGCAACACGGTGCCAAAGTGATCAATCTGAGTTTGGGGAGCGGAACACCCGACCCCGTCTACGAGGAACCCGCAGTGGCCGCCGCCCTCAAGGCCGGGGTGACGGTTGTCGCCGCAGCCGGGAACGACGGCCAGGATCTCATCGACTATCCGGCTGCAGACCCGGGTGTCATTGCCGTCGGCGCGTCGGCCATCTGCGGCGACACGCCCAATACGCCGGGCACCGGTGCGGAGTGCGTGGCGTCCTATTCCAATTATGGCCCACAGCTGGCCCTCGTCGCCCCCGGCGGGAACGGTCAGAAAAATTGCACGACGCAGAGCTGCGTCGACTACCTGCAGTGGATTGAGAATCTCGACAGCACGACGGGCCCGTTCCGCGAGCAGGTTGGGCTCTTCGCGGGGACATCTCAGGCGACGCCCCACGTCAGCGGGGCGGCTGCCCTGCTGCTGTCGGTGGATCCTGCGTTGACGCCGGCGCAGGTGCGCAGCACCCTCATGAGCACCGCAGACAACATTGGTTCGCCGCATCAAGGTGCGGGTCGCCTGGACGTCGATCGTGCGCTGGCCGCCGTGCCGTAAGAAGGCAACCGGGTTAACGGAGCGCGGCGGGCACAGACCGAAGCGCACCCGGCGGCACGGTGTGCTCTCTGCGGCGGAGCTGCCGGCCAAAGGACCGCCGCGGCCTTCGAGGAAATGGCATGGCATGAAGCGGGTGGTGCGTGGGCCACAAGCCCTCCCGGCATCTTCTTTCCTCTTTCCTGCGGCACACGTGATGTGCGTGTGGCTTGTGCACGGCCGCGGCGGCGGGTGACGCGCACGCGTCTCTCCCGAGTTCTCGGGTTCGCGGACTTGTCGGTTCTCTCGTCGGCCAGCATGGCGCCGGCGTACTCGATTGCTTCGACCTTCGGCCTGATGGTTGCGGCCGCGGGTCCGGGTGCCGTCCTCTCGCTTGTCGTGCTCACGATCCCGATCGTCTTCATTGCTGTCGCCTTTCACCGCTTGTGTGAGGATCGATCGGATGCGGGCTCGACCTACGCGTGGTCGCGCCTCGCCTTTGGCTACCGGCCGGGAGCGTTTGCAGCCTGGATTGTCGTGCTGTCGTACTTCTTTGCCGCCGTAGCGGCGGTCGTGCCGGCCGGTATCTACACCTTGGAGTTGCTCGCGCATGTCGGTCTTTTGCCCGCGGCGCTCGTCAACAATGCGGGGGCCGTGGCGCTGGCGGGCAGCAGTTGGGTCGTCGTGGCGAGTGCCTTGCTCATCGGCGGCGTCCGTCCGACGGCACGGGCCTCGGGCCTCTTCTTGGGGCTGGAGGTGGCCGCGCTCTTGCTGTTTGCGGGGCTGGCGCTCACCCATCCGCCTGCGCCCCACACGCCGCCGCTCCACCTCCTGACGGTGGGCAGCCGGGGCATGGCCGGTTTTCTGGCGGCCATGGTGCTGTCGATTTGGGTGACCGACGGCTGGGAGGTCTCCACCTACACGTCCGAGGAGAATGCCGGAACGTCGCGTCAGCCCGGGTTAAGCGGTCTCGTTGGGCTCATCCTCACCGTGGTCATCGTGCTCGCATGCATGGTGGCGTACCAGCGCGTCAGCGATCTGGCCGGCATCGCGAACCACGCCGCCGATACGCTGGCGTTTGTTGCCAATCAGCTGGGCGGCGGATGGCGGACGACCGTCATGGTGATGACGGTCCTCGTCTCAACCGCAGCGACGCTGTGGACGACCCAGCTCGGTATTTCGCGCGGCGTCTTCTCGATGGCGCGTGATGCTGTCTTCCCGCGAGCCCTCAGCGCCGTCCATCCCAGCTACGGTACGCCACATCTCAGCATCCTGGCGGTCAATGCGGGCGTCATGGTCGTGACGTTGCTGACGGGCTTCATGCCGTCCGCCAACGCCGCTCTGCAAGAAGTCGTCAACGCCTCTTCAATCTTCTTGGGCCTCACCTTCATCCTCACCGGCCTATCGTGCGTCGTTCACTTCCGCCGTCAGGGCTATCGCTGGACAGACCTCACGCGCGTCGTCCTGCCCGCCGCCGGGACCCTTGCGATCAGCGTGTTGTTGGTGGTCAACTTCCGCTCCCAGTCGCGGGAAGACCAATACATCGCGCTGGGCGGAATCCTCGCCGGTGTGCTTTTTGCCGCACTGCGTCGCATTCCGGACGCCCGGGCTACCGAATACAGCTTCCCGGCGGCCTGATGCCCGTGCGGCATGGGCACGCCGCGGCGGTGGTCGACGACCGGAGGCGCACGCGACCGTGATCGGCAAGCCGCGTGGGGGTGCCGCCGATCCGGGCAAGGCAGGCTGTGCGGGAACGCCGAAACAAGCACCGGTGCGGTTCGCGGCCGCATCCGGGAAAGGTGGAAGGACGAACGTGGCACGCCCGATGACGATCACCGAGAAGATCCTGGCCGCCCACGCCGGTCTGCCCGAGGTGCGGCCGGGCGACATCATTTCCATTTGCTTGGACCTCGTCATGGCCAACGAGCTGTCTGCGGCGGTGGCCATCTCGGAGTTCCGCAAGATTCGCGGCGCGCACCGGGTGTGGGATCCGTCGCGCATTGCTCTCGTGCCCAGTCACTTCACGCCCAACAAGGACATTGCGACCGCCACGCTCTCCAAGATGATGCGTGATTTTGCGGCCGAGCAAGGCATCCAGCACTACTTCGAAGTCGGTCGCGGCGGCATCGAGCACGTCGTGCTGCCGGAGAACGGCATGGTCGGCCCGGGCGAGACGATCATCGGGGGGGACAGCCACACGACGACGTACGGCGGGGTGGGCGCATTTGCGACCGGTGTCGGCTCGACGGACATCGCCGCCGCCTTCGCTTTGGGGGAGATGTGGCTGCGCGTGCCGCCCAGCATCAAGATCGTCTACCAGGGCCGGCTGCGACCATTCGTCTCGGCGAAGGACCTCATCTTGCGGACGATCGGCGAGATCGGCGTGGACGGCGCCATCTACTGCGCCCTGGAGTTTACCGGGCCGGTGGTGCGCGAGCTGCCGATGAGCGGGCGGTTCACGATGGCCAACATGTCGATTGAAGCCGGGGCGAAGAACGGGATCTTCCCTGTCGACGCGGTCACCGAAGCGTACTGTGCGGCGGTCGGCAAGCGTGACTACACGGTCTATCATTCCGATCCTGACGCCGAGTACCAGAAAACCGTCGTCATGGAGTGCAGCCAGGTGGAGCCGCAGGTTGCCGTTCCCTGGCTCCCGGAGAACACCAAGAACGCATCCGAGCTGAATGACGTTCAGATCCACCAGGCGGTCATCGGGACGTGTACCAACGGGCGTATTGAAGACATGCGGCAAGCCGCTGAGATTCTCAAAGGCCGTAAGGTGGCGCCCGGGGTGCGGGCCATCGTCATTCCCGGCAGTCAAAAGGTCTACTCTCAGTGCCTCAAAGAGGGCTTGACGGAAATTTTCATCGATGCAGGGTGCGTCGTCTCGACACCGACCTGCGGACCGTGCGTCGGCGGACACATGGGCGTGCTGGCGGCAGGCGAGCGCTGCATCTCGACGACCAATCGCAACTTCCGCGGCCGTATGGGCCACGTGACGAGCGAAGTCTACCTGGCGGGGCCCTACGTGGCGGCCGCCTCCGCCGTCACCGGATACATCACGAGTCCCGAACAGCTGGCGCTGCCTGTCGGAGCAGCGGTATGATCCTGCGCGGGCGGGCTCACAAGTATGGGAAGAACGTCGACACCGACGTCATCATCCCCGGACGCTATTGCAACCTCATCGACCCGGCGGAGCTCGGCAAGCATGCGCTGGAAGACCTCGACCCAGGCTTCGTCAAGAAGGTGCGGCCCGGCGACCTCATTGTGGCCGAGACAAACTTCGGCTGCGGGTCGTCCCGCGAAGTCGCGGCGGTTGCGCTGAAGGGGGCCGGCGTCGCGGGCGTCGTCGCCAAGTCGTTTGCACGCATTTTCTACCGGAACTGCATCAATACCGGATTGCCGATCTTCGAGTGCCCGGAGGGTGTCGACGGCATCAACGACGGCGACACGATTACGGTGGATGCCGCCAACGGCGTCATCCGCAACGAGACGACCGGACGAGAGTTTCGGGCCACGCAGTTTCCGCGCTTCATGCAGGACCTCATCGCGCAAGGCGGCCTCTTGCGGTACGTCGAGCAGCGCTTGGCCGCGAAGGCCGCGACAGGCGACCGGACGCCGGACGCCGTCTAGGCGCCGGAGTCGTGAGCCGCACATATCGCATCGCCGTCATTCCGGGTGACGGTGTCGGCCCCGAGGTGACGGCCGAGGCGCTCAAGGTGTTGGCTCGGGCGGCCGGACTGTTCGGGGTGCGCTACGAGACAACCGAATTCCCGTTTGGGTCGGAGCACTACCTCGCGACGGGCGGGCTCCTATCGGAGGGGGACCTGGAGACCCTGCGGGGCTTTGATGCGATCTTGCTGGGAGCGATTGGAGATCCGCGTCTGCCGCCCGGCCTGGTCGAGCGGGGCGTCATCGCCGCGATGCGCTTTGGGTTGGACCTCTACATCAACCTGCGGCCGATCAAGTTGTACGCCGAGCACCTGTGTCCACTCAAGGGCAAGACACCGGCGGACATCGACATGGTCGTCGTGCGGGAGAATACCGAAGACTTGTATACCGGGATCGGCGGTTACTTCAAGAAGGGTACGCCGGACGAAGTCGTCGTCGCCAACCAGATCTTCACGCGCAAGGGATGCGAACGCGCGGTGCGCTACGCTTTTGCGCTCGCGGCCCGGCGCAACAAGGCCAAGAAGCTGACGCTGGTGGACAAGGCGAACGCGATCGAAGTGCAGCAGCTGTGGCGGCGGACGGTCGAGGAGGTGGCCGGGGAATTCCCGGACGTGCACTACGACTTCGCGTACGTGGACGCGGCGTGCATGTGGATGGTGAAGAATCCGGAAACCTTCGACGTCATCGTCACGCCCAATCTGTTCGGCGACATCTTGACCGACCTCGGGGCGATGATCCAGGGCGGCATGGGCCTTGCGGCATCCGGCAACATCCACCCCGGACGGGTGTCCCTCTTCGAACCGATTCACGGTTCGGCACCCAAATACCGCGGCCGCAACGTCGTGAGTCCGCTGGCCGCGATCGCCGCGGTCGGCATGATGCTGGACTTTCTCGGCGAAACGGCGGCCGCACAGGCGCTGGAGCGGGCAATCGCGCGGCTCTTGGCGAGCCGGCGCATCCCGTCGGTGGATGCGTCCAGCGGGTTGACGACCTCGGCCGTCGGCGACATGGTGTGCGAGGAATTAGCTGGCGTCGCCGCCGCACGCGCGACATCAGGGAGGTAAGAACAAGATGCAGGACCGGACGTCAGTTGTCATCGTCAACGGGGCACGGACGCCGTTCGGCAACTTTGGCGGCTCCCTCAAGGACGTGAGCGCGATCGACCTCGCGGTTATCGCGGCGCGCGCAGCCCTGACGCGCAGCGGCGTGGAGCCGCGGCGTATCGACCATGTTATCTTCGGGAACGTCATGCAGACGAGCGCGGACGCGATCTACGGCGCGCGTCACGTGGGCCTCAAGGCCGGCTGCCGCATTGAGACACCCGCGCTGACCGTGAACCGGCTGTGCGGCTCGGGCTTGCAGGCCATCATCAACGGGGCGGAGCAGATCATCTTGGGCGAGGCGGCATACGTGCTCGCCGGCGGGATGGAGAACATGAGCCAAGCGCCGCACGTCATTCGCGGCGCGCGCTGGGGACTGGGTCTGGGCGAGGGCAAGCTCGAGGACACACTCTGGGAAGGCCTCACCGATACCTACAATAACATGCCGATGGCCGTGACGGCCGAAAACCTGGCCCGCCGCTACGAGATTTCGCGGGAAGCCTGCGACGCTTTTGCATTGCGCTCTCACCAGGCAGCGCTCGCCGCCGCGCAGGACGGATATTTTGCCGCCGAGATCGCACCGGTCGAAGTGAAGACGCGCAAGGGCAACCTGATCGTGGAGCGCGACGAGGGACCGCGGCCCGACACCTCGGCGGAAAAGCTGGCCAAACTGCCGCCGCGGTTTGTCAAGGACGGTGTCGTGACCGCGGGCAATGCCAGCGGGGTCACCGACGGCGCCGCGGCTGTTGTGTTGACGAGCGAGCGGCAAGCCGAACGCGATGGGTTGCGTCCGCTGGGCCGGCTTCTCGGGTGGGCCAGCGTCGGCGTCGACCCCGACGTCATGGGCATTGGCCCGGCGTTTGCGATTCCCCAGGCCTTGCGCCGCGCCGGCCGCACGCTGGATGAGATGGACGTCATCGAGATCAACGAGGCTTTCGCGCCGCAGGTCCTGGCATGCGTGGACGAGCTGCACCTGGACCTGCAACGGCTCAACCCCCACGGGGGCGCGATTTCCCTCGGTCATCCCTTGGGGGCAAGCGGGGCGCGGCTAGCCTACACCCTGTTGCACGAGTTGCAGCGCAGTCAGAAGCGGTTTGGCGCGGCCAGTGCGTGCATCGGGGGCGGCCAGGGCATCGCGGCGATCTTCGAAGCGCTGGCATAGGGTTGTCACCGCCGGCCAGATCGGCCCGTCGCCGGGGCCATGCCCGAGGACGCGCCGACCCTCGACCCATGGAACGTTCGCGGCGCTTAGGCTTGCGCCAGCCGTACGGGATATCGTGAGGCGCGAGAGGCGGCGCTTGGGCTTGCGCCAGCCATACGGGATATCGTGAGGCGCGAGAGGTGGCGCTTGGGCTTGCGCCAGCCGTACGGGATATCGTGAGGCGCGAGAGGCGGCGCTTGGGCTTGCGCGACCGATAGAACGTCGCCTGTTGCGTCAGGAATCGACGCTTTCATGGTAACCTACTATCGGCCACGCACGCGCGGCCACTATGGACGGTTAACTACGTTCCCGTAAACTTGGGTGCGCGCTTTTCCAAGAAAGCTCGCGTGCCCTCGCGTGCATCGTTGGTGGTCGCGATGCTTCCGAACGCCTCCGCCTCGATCTCCAGGCCGGTATGCAGGTCGGTCTGGAGCCCCTTGTGGATGACCTGTTTGGTCAGCGCGACGGCACGCGGACCTTTGGAGGCAATGACGGATGCCAGACGCTTGCACTCCGCCATCAACTGACCGGGCGGCACGACCTTCTCCACGAGGCCGGCCTGTTTCGCCTCCTCAGCGCCGATCATCTCGCCGCTGAGCAGCAGATACGAGGCCATGCCTTGACCGACCAGGCGCGGGAGGCGCTGCGTCCCTCCAAAGCCGCTGATGATACCCAGGTTGACTTCCGGCTGACCGAGTTTGGCGGTCGCGGCCGCGACGCGGATGTCGCCCGCCATTGCCAACTCCAGGCCCCCGCCCAGCGCAAAACCGTTGATGGCCATAATGATCGGCAAGCGGGAATGTTCCATGCGTTCTGTCACCTTGTGTCCGGCGCGCGCCTTGTGGGTCGCCGCCTCGGCATCGGGCAAGGCGGCCAGTTCGGCGATGTCGGCTCCGGCAACAAAGGCCCGATCGCCTGCGCCGGTGATGATGACCGCGCGTACCGACGCATCGGTCTCCAAGGCATCGAAGACCGCCGCCAGCTCGTCGAGCACTGTCTGGTTGAGAGCGTTGAGAGCTTGGGGGCGGTTGATGGTGACGATGGCTGTCGGTCCGTCGCGCTCAACGATCAGCGTTTGGTAGGCCATACGTGCTCCCTCCTGAAGATGGGTGACGGTGCAGCCGGCAGCCGCCGACAACGTTGCAGCCTCAGGCTCACGTCCGCGTTCCCGCTCCCGAGCCCGACTGGGAGTGCGGCTGCGACGGATAGTCGTAGAAGCCCTTGCCGGATTTGACGCCCAGGTGACCGGCCAGCACCATGCGCTTGAGCAACGGGGGCGGTGCCATGAGCGGGTCCTTGAACTCGTCGAACATGATCTGAGCGATGTAGTATGTCGTGTCCAAGCCGACGAAATCCAGCAACGTCAAAGGGCCCATGGGATGCCCGCATCCCAGCTTCATGCCTTCATCGATGTCCTCTTTGGACGCCAAGCCGGCTTCGTACATACGGATTGCGTAGAGCAAGTAGGGCACGAGCAGCCTATTAACGATGAAGCCCGGCGTGTCCTGAGCCAGGATGGCTTTCTTCCCCAAGGTGCGCGCGAACGCGAGCAGCGTGTCCAGGGTGGCCTGGCTCGTGACGATCGTCTTGACGACCTCGACGAGCTTCATGATCGGCACCGGGTTGAAGAAGTGCAGACCCGCAACCTGGGTCGGCCGCTTCGTGACGGCCGCCATTTCCATGACGCACAGGCTGGAGGTGTTGGTGCAGATGAGCGCATGCGGCGCCAAGAGAGCGTCAAGCCGCGCGAAGAGGTCCTTCTTGGCCACCGGATTCTCCACGATGGCCTCGATGACCAGGTCACACTCCCGCAGGTCGTCAAAGGTTGTCGTGAAGCGGAGGCGGCCGATCGCGGCATCCGCATCCGCCCGCGACAGGGAGCCCTTCTCGACGAATTTGGCCAGCGACTGCTGGATGCGAGCCCGGCCACGCTCCAGGGCGTGGGCATCGTTCTCATAGGAGACAACGTTGAAACCGGCGGTCGCGGCCACTTGCGCAATGCCGGCTCCCATGAGCCCGCAGCCGCAGACGCCGACGCGTGTGATGTCTGGCATAGGGTTGATTATCCTTTCTGTCGGTTCGCGGTCGGGACGCCCGCGGCGTCCTCCGCATAGGGCGGCAAGGGGCAGCGCACCGGCTTGTCCACGCGGTAGCCGAGCGCATACTCGCCGTGCATGATCTTTTGAATCTCCCGCGACCCTTCGTAGATCACGGCCCCGCGGGCGTTGCGCAGGTAGCGGGCCACGGGGTACTCGTCCGAAAAACCGTATGCGCCGTGAATCTCCATCGCGTCATCCGCCGCCCGCAACGCGGCATCGCAGGCAAACCACTTGGCGAGCGCCGTCTGGCGCGTGTTGCGCAGTCCTTGGTTCTTGAGCCAGCCCGCCTGGAGGTAGAGCAGGCGCGACGCTTCGTAGGCGGCGCTCATCTGAGCGATCAGTTCCTGAATCAGCTGGTGCTGCCCGATGGCCTTGCCGAAGGTGACCCGCTGACGGGCATATGCAACCGAGGCATCCAGACAGGCGCGAATGAGTCCGGTGGCACCCGCCGCCACCGTGTAGCGGCCGTTTTCGAGAGCGGTCATCGCGATGACGAAGCCTTCGCCCTCCTCGCCCAGGCGATTGGCGGCCGGAACGACGAGATCCGTGAACGCCAGCCCGCCGGTATCACCTGCGCGGACACCGTACTTGTTGTGAAGGGCGAAGGAGTGAAGCGCTGCGCCCGCGGCCTCGCGTTCGACAACGAAGGCGCTGATGCCGTGCTTGCCGGCCGCCGGATCGGTCTTTGCGAAAACGACGAACACGTCGGCCTGCGTCGCACACGAGATCCAGATCTTGGAGCCGTTGAGGATATAGCGGTCGCCGTCGCGGCGCGCGGTCGAGCGCAGGGCGCCGACGTCGGATCCCGCATCCGGCTCGGTGAGACCGAATGCGCCCAGCTTGCGGCCGGCGGCCAAGGGCGTCAGAAAGCGCTGCTTTTGGTCTTCGCTACCCCATTGATAGATGGCGCAGCCGGCGAGACCGATGTGAACGGACATCATCGTGCGCAGGGACGTGTCGCAGTACTCCAACTCCTCGCAGATGAGCCCGAGGGTGATGTAGTCGAGCCCGGCGCCGCCGTAGCGCTTGGGAAAGGGAAGACCCGTTATTCCCAGTTCGACGAGCCGCGCAAACCCATCGGGGAGAGGACGGCCGGCCGTCTCGCACGCCGCGACGGACGGGGCCACCCGGTCCGCCAGGAAACGACGAATGCCGTCCGCCAAATCGCGCTGATCATCTGAGAGACTGAAATCCACACCTGCCTCCGGCGGGCAACTGGCTTTGCCGGGGGTAGCGGGTGCTCCCGCGCAGAACACTCGGGCCGCGGCGGCGCCCACGGGGCCGAGAGAGACTTTTTTCGCGCGGCTGACGGCCGGTTGCGGGCGCGACGTGCATCTTTTGCGGCAACGGCGGGGCGGTCACTGGTAGGCGACCGCCGTCCGGCGCCTGCGTCCGCATGCGTGGACGGCGCGTGTCGGCCCGCCGCGCACACCGCCTCGGAACGGGGACCGTCACGACGGCGGTGGGCGCTCATACGCGATGATGGCACGCAATTGTGCGGGGCGTCACGACGAGACGGCTCAGGTGATCGCGAAGCCGATTCGATGTTGTGAAGAGAGGCCCGCGCCGACGGGCCGCGGCTGGAAAGGTACGCTCTCGTGACAGCTGTCCTCAACGTCATCCTCGCCGGTCTTGTCGTTACCTTCACCTTTCTGGCACCCTCGCCGCAGCGGTTGCCGAATCCGATTCCCGCGATCCGGGCCCGGCTGCTAGCACACATTAACGAGCACCGCCGTGCCTACGGCCTGCCTCCCCTGGCCTACGATCCGCTGGCCGGACGCGCCGCTCAAGAGCAAGCCCAGTACATGGAGCAAAGCGGCAGCATGGGACATGAAGACCCCGCCGGCCGCTCGCCGATGCAGCGCTACGAGGATTTGGGTGGCCACCCGGCCCTGTACGGGGAGAACGTCGCCTACTATGGAGACGCCGTCACGCAGGTTGACGCCGCGTGGCATGCCGTCGTGCGCCTGGATGCGATGATGATGGCCGAACGGCCGCCGTCGGATGGCCATCGTGAAAATATTCTCTCGCCCGCCTACCGTGCGGTCGGCATCGGGATTGCGATCGGTCCGAACGGCATCTACATCGCCGAGGATTTCGTCACGCCGCAATAGCCGACAGATCGGCCCACAACGCGTCGGCGGGCAGCAGGCATTATCCGGCGCTGTGCCAAGCCTATTGGTCGTGCAGGACACAAGTCGGTCTCCTCACGCGTGCGGCGCTCCGCCTTTGGACCCGGCGGAGTTTCCCATAACCCAGCGGTGGCGGTACTGCAATCATGCGGCGGTCGGCCCGCTTCCGCGCAGTACGCAGGAGGCGGTGATGTCGGTCCTACAGGCCCAGATGGAGGACGGTTGCGCCGGCATCCTCGAGGCGGAGGCTCATCTGGAGGAGGTTCGCGCGCAGGTAGCGCGGGCCATCGGCGCGCAGGACGACGAGATCGCGTTCCTGCGTTCGACATCCGACGGAGCCCTGGTCGTCGCCAACGGGATCGCCTGGCGTGAAGGGGACGAGATCGTCCTCAGCGATACGGAGTTTGGGGCCAACGTTCATCCGTACCTCAACCTGCGCGACCGCGGCGTCCGCGTACGCTTCATTCGCAGCCCACGGCGCATGACGGTCGAAACGTTGGAGGAATTCTGCGGGGCGCGCACGCGCCTCGTCGCGGTTTCCTATGTGTGCTTTGCGGATGGATACCGCCACGACCTTGAGGCGCTCGGTGCCTGGTGTCGGCGGCGTGGGATTCTCTTCGCCGTCGACGCAATGCAAGGTTTCGGGCACCTACCGCTGCCGGTCGATGCGTGGCACGTGGATTTTTGCTACTTCGGGGCAGCCAAGTGGTTACTGTCACCACAGGGCCTCTCCGTGCTGTTCGTGCGCCGAGGGCTTGAGGAAGCACTGCGGCCCGCGCTGTGTTCGTGGCGATCGGTAGCCGATCCGATGAACTTTCTCGACTACGCCCAGCCGCTGGCGCCGGGCGCCCGGCGCATGGAGGGTGGAACCGTCAACCATCCTGCCCTGGCCGGGCTTGCCCGCAGTCTCGAACTCCTCATGAGCGCGACCTTGCCGGCGGTGGAGAATCACGTTCTGGCTCTGACTGACCGCCTTATACGCGGTGCAGGCGAGCGAGGCATTGAGGTGAAGAGCGAGCTGATGCCGCAGAATCGGTCGGGCATCGTGCTGCTCGGATGCCCGGCATCCGATCTGCCGCTCATCGCACAGCGGGCCGTCCAGCGGCGGGTCGGTGTGACCATCCGCGACAACGGCGTGCGCGTCTCGCCGCACGGGTATAATACGCCGGACGACATTGATGCGGTGCTGGAGTTGTTCGACGATGACTGAACCTCGCAAAGCCGGCCGCTCGTCACGCGGAGCGTCCGCGGCCTGGGGCACGCAGGCGCCGGGGGAGTCTCGGTGGCCGGCGACGTTTGCCGTTCTGGCGGCGCTGGCGCTCTATGTGACCCTTCCCGCAAAGTTGACGTACGGCCCGGCGTGGTTCGTTCCCGCCGTCGAGCTCGCGCTGCTCGTGCCCCTGATGCTCGTTGCACCGGTGCGCACGGCCGGGGCACCGCCCTGGCAGCGTGTGGCGGCAGTCGCTCTCATTGCGGTCGTCAACCTGGCGAATCTTGCGTCCCTCGTGCTCCTGGTTCGGTTGTTGGTCCTGGGCGGCGGCCACGTGATCGGTGGTCAGCTCTTGCTCGGCGCGGCGCAGATTTGGACCACCAATATCTTGGTGTTTGCCCTGTGGTACTGGGAGTTGGATCGCGGCGGACCGGGAGCCAGGCAATCGGCCGCGCACCCGGCGCCGGACTTTCTCTTTCCTCAGATGGTGACGCCGGCGTGCGCACCGCCGGGGTGGGCGCCGCGCTTCATTGACTATCTGTTTGTGGCTTTCACCAACGCAACCGCGTTCAGCCCCACGGATACGATGCCGTTGACGCCTTGGGCCAAGATGCTCATGCTGTTGCAAGCCTCGGCTTCGTTACTGACCGTGGTTTTGGTCGCCGCACGTGCCGTCAACATTCTCACGTGAGGCGGGCACGCGTGCGCATCCGCAGGAGGTCGGCGGTGTGTTGCGCGATGCTGCCGCGAGGGAGGCGATATCCGGGATTCGATGTGCGGCGTCACGGTGCGGGGCAACGGCGGGGTAAGGGCGGTTGTGCAGGAGAACGTCCCGTCTATCAGATCGGCGGCCGGGAGGCCGCCCGCGGATAACGCGCGAAGGCACCACCATGGTTCGACATCGCTTTCGCTGGCTTCGCATGCCCAAAATCCCTCCGGCCTGTAGGACGGCGGCCGGGTCTCTGGGGACGGGAGGCTGACGTCCCGTGCGTTGCAGCGCCAAACTCCGGCCGCAGACAACCCCGCTTGATCGCGCGCGCTACGTCCACGACCACCTAACGCCCCACCTATTCCGTAGCGTCGCCGGACCGTACGAAGGTTCCAATCTCGAGACCGTCGCCTGGCGCATTGCGCCGCAACCGTTTCCCCTCTCCCCGGCCAGCGTCGCCTTCCTGGAGCAGCTCGGTCAGGATTTCCTGGCCCTCTATCGCGCCGCGAACCGGCTCTACTTCATGAGCGTCCGCGGCACCGCGCCCGACTTCATTCACCGCTATCTCGACCAGGGCAAACCCGAGTACGTGATCCGGCTCGGGCGCCAAAACAGATTCCATGCAGACGTGCCCGGTGTGATCCGGCCCGACGTCATCCTCACCGAGGACGGCATGATCGTCTCGGAGTTGGACTCGGTGCCGGGCGGCATGGGCTTTGTCGGCGCGATGGGCGGCTTGTACTGCGAGCTCGGGTTCGACCAGGTTGGCGAACACGACGGCATCCTGCGCGGCTTTGCGGCCATGGCCGAGGCGCTCTGCGGCAAGCACCAACCGACAATCGCCATCGTCGTCTCGCAGGAGTCGGATGACTACCGGGGTGAGATGGAGTGGTTGGCGGGTGCGCTGCGCGACACCGGTGTGGCGAATGCGGTGACCCTCAAACCGGAGGAGGTGTACTTCACCGAAGAGGCGCTCGTGGTCGACACGCCGCAAGGCCGGACGACCGTGGACCTCGTGTACAGGAATTTCGAGCTCTTTGACCTGCTCAATATTCCCAAGCAGGAGCTCATGCTCTACGCCGCCCGTCATAAGCGCGTCGTCATGACGCCGCCGCCGAAGGCGTTCCTGGAGGAAAAATCGATCTTCGCCTTGCTTCACAACCCGTCGCTGGAAGAGGCCTGGCGCAACGAGCTGGGGCCGCAAACGTTTGAACGGCTGCGCACCGTGATGCCGCAGACATGGGTGCTCGATCCCGCTCCCCTGCCGCCGCAGGCCGTTCTGGCCGGCCTCACGATTGGCGGCCGCCCGGTCCGTGACTGGAGCCAGTTGCACGGGCTGTCTAAGGCCGAGCGGCAGTTCGTCGTCAAGCCATCCGGATTTTCGCCCTTGGCATGGGGTAGCCGCGGCGTGCGAATCGCCAACGACTTGACCCGCGAGGAGTGGGTTGCGGCTCTGGAGGCCGGCCTGCAGGCGTTCGAGACGACCCCCCACGTCCTCCAGCGTTACCACAAGGCTCGCCGGGTCAGCACGGAATTTCTCGACGTGCGGAGCAACCAGATTCAGACCCTCAACGGCCGCGTGCGTCTGTGCCCGTACTACTTTGTCCAGGGTGATGCAGCCGTTCTTTCGGGAGTTCTGGCGACGGTCGTCCCCGCCGATAAGCGCCTGATCCACGGTATGAGCGAAGCGGTCATGGCGCCCTGTATGGCCGCGGATACGGGCTTCTAACAGCTTGCACGAACCTTCGTAGGGTGCGTCCAGGGGACAGGGAGAGTCCACCGGGCGTATGGAACCCAAGCGCCGGGCGTCTTGCATCCGTGGTTCCGACGGAGGCGACACATGCTTGTCCTGACCCGTAAGGTGAACCAAGAGATTATCATTGGCGACGACATCCGCATTACGGTGGTGGCCGTTGCCGGCGACCACGTGAAGCTGGGCATCACGGCGCCGCGTTCGGTTCCCGTACACCGTTTTGAGATCTACCGCGAGCGTCTGGCGGAGGCTGCGGACACCGCACCCCGCGCGGCCAACGGTGCGTCGAGCCGGCTTGGCGGCGTCGGCTCGCCGCGCATCTCATAGTTTCATCCTCGGCGTCGTCGGAAAGGTCGCACCAGGGGTGCCCGCCCGCAGGTGCCCCGCAAGGACGGGTGCGCGCGCGCAATTGCCTGCTTGTAGCCGCATGTGCTATAATTCGGGTGCGCAAGTTTAGGACGGTTGAGCGCCGGCGGGAGTGGTTGCTCCCGCCGTCTGTGCGTCACGGCCCCGCCACCTCGCGGCGCGGGGTCCGGGCACGCCGCCCTAGGAATGCCGCGGCCGCACAGCGGGCGGCAGAGAGGTATCCGAAACGTCATGTCGCTGTCTCCTTCCGTTATTTCCATGAAGCAACTCCTGGAAGCGGGAGTGCACTTCGGCCATCAAACGCGGCGTTGGAATCCGAAGATGGCACGGTACATTTTCCAAGAACGCAACGGCATTCACATTATCGACCTGCAGAAGACGGTCGTGCGCCTGCGTGAGGTCTACGATGCGGTCAAGGATCTGGCGCGCCGCGGCAAGATCTTTCTCTTCGTCGGCACCAAGAAGCAGGCGCAGGATGTCGTTAAGGAGGAGGCCGAGCGGTGCGGTATGTTCTACGTCAACCAGCGTTGGCTGGGTGGAACGCTGACGAACTTTCAGACCATCCAGAAGCGGATCGCTCGCCTGCGCGAACTGGAACGCCAGCGAGACCTGGGCGTCTTCGAAGCACTGACGAAGAAAGAGGTCAGCAAGCTGGAGGATGAACTGTCCCGGCTGGAGAGATTTTTGACCGGCATCAAGGATATGCCGCGCTTGCCCGACGTGCTGTACGTCGTCGATCCCCGCAAGGAGCGCATCGCGGTCCTCGAGGCGCGCAAGTTGAAGATCCCCATTGTCGCCGTCGTCGATACGAACTGCGATCCGGATGAAATCGACTATCCCATCCCCGGCAACGACGATGCAATTCGCGCGGTGAAGCTCATGACCGCCAAGATCGCAGATGCGATCATCGAAGGGCGGACGGAGGCGCAGTCCGGCGCCCCCGACGACGCCGGACAGCCGGCTGCCTCGCAGCCCGAGGCTGTCGGAACGGAGGCTGCGTCATGAGCGGGCCAGCGCCGGACAAGGGAACCGCCGCCGGATCCCCAAACGGGTCACCACAAGCGATGTCCGCCTATACGCCCAGCACGGCCGAAGTGAAGGCCCTGCGCGACGAGACGAACGCGCCGGTCATGGATTGCCGGCGCGCGCTCGAGGCGAGCCGGGGGGATGTCGAGCAGGCCAAGCGCTACCTTCGCGAACGCGGACAGCAGATGGCGGCGCGCAAAGCCGAGCGGGTGGTGCGCGAGGGCTTCATCGGCCACTACATTCACCAGGGTGGGAAGCTGGGCGTGCTGGTCGAACTTGGCTGCGAGACGGATTTTGTGGCCAAGAACGAGCAGTTTCAGCGGCTGGCGCACGACATTGCGGTGCACATTTGCGCCTCGCGCCCGCGCTACATCAGCCGGGACGAGGTTCCCGTAGCCGAGCGCGAGAGCCGGGTCTCGGATGACGGGGCGCTGGAACGCTACTACGAGGAGACGGTTCTGCTCGACCAGCCGTACGTCCGGGATGAGAGTAAAACGGTCGGCGAGTTGATCGCGCAAGCCGTCGGCGTCTTGGGCGAGAACATCAAGGTGCGGCGCTTCGCGCGGTTCGACGTCGGCGAGTCCTGATATGGGCGGCGACGGCCAGGGCGAGCAGCCCGTCTACCGGCGTGTCCTCCTCAAATTGAGCGGCGAAGCGTTTGCCCGGCCGGGCGGCGCGACGATCGATAGCGAAACGGTCTACCGGATTGCGCGTCAAATTCGCGACGTCGCCCAAGCCGGCGTCCAGATGGCGTGCGTGGTCGGCGGCGGAAATATCTGGCGCGGCAAGGCCGCCGCGCACGCCAGCATGGACCGCGCCACGGCCGACTACATGGGCATGCTGGCGACGGTGATCAACGCCTTGGCGCTCCAGGATGCTCTCGAAGATATCGGGGTCGTCACCCGCGTGCAGACCGCCATCTCGATGCACCAGGTCGCGGAACCGTACATCCGCCGGCGCGCGATTCGCCACCTCGAAAAGGGCCGGGTCGTCATCTTCGCGGCGGGTACCGGCAATCCGTACTTCACGACGGATACGACGGCGGCGCTGCGGGCCCTCGAGATCGGCGCGCAGGCGATTCTCAAAGCCACGCAGGTGGACGGCGTGTACAATGCCGATCCCAAGAAGGATCCCAGCGCGGTGCGCTTCGAGCGCCTGGACTACCTGGAGGTTCTGCAGCGCGGGCTCGAGGTCTTGGACAACACGGCCTTAACCCTGTGCATGGATAACGATCTGCCCATCGTCGTCTTTGAACTGATGCGCGAGGGCAACATCAAACGCGCGATTTGGGGTGAGCCCATCGGCACGTTTGTCGGGAGGTCGACGTCACATGTTACCCCAGCTGTTCCGTGACGCCGAAGAGCGCATGAAAAAGGCGGTGGAGGCGACGCGCACCGACTTTGTATCGGTGCGGACGGGGCGCGCCTCGGCCGGTCTGCTCGACCACGTCCTCGTCCAGGCGTACGGCACGGAGATGCCGCTGCGCCACGTGGCCAACGTCTCGGTGCCGGATCCGCGGACGCTCCTCGTCACGCCGCACGACAAATCCATTCTGGGCGACGTCCGCAAGGCGTTGGAAACATCGGACGTCGGTTTAACGCCCAACGTGGACGGCAACGTCATACGGCTCAATCTCCCGCCGCTGAACGAAGAGCGCCGCAGAGAATTGGTGAAGCTGGTGCACAAACGGGCGGAGGAAGGCCGGGTGGCGGTGCGCAACGTGCGGCGCGACGCGCACGATCGCCTGCGCCAAGCGCTCAAAGACGGAACGATCTCCGAAGACGAGAATCGGCGAGCCACCGAGCAACTGCAGAAGGTGACGGACAAGTACGTCGCAGAGATCGACCGCTTGGTGGAGCACAAGGAAAAGGAGATCATGGAGGTGTGAGCGTGGCCAGCCTCACACGCGAGGATCTCCTCTTGCTCCCGCTGAGCGAGGCGCTGGCCAAGGTTGGGCAAGCGCCGGTCGCGGTTTCGGTCGTGACGCCTCCCTATCCGGCTCTCGGCAAGGGCAGCCTGCGCGTCGTGCGCGTGCGCGAGGAAGGCCCGGGTCTGCACCTCGACCTGAGCTACGAGGACTACGAACGGCTGCCGTGAGTTCGGTGATCGTGGCGCCGGCCGGAAAGAATGCCGAGCGCCTGCGGCGGGAGTTGAATGCCCGAAGGGTCGGCATAGGCCTTGCGGTTGCCGCTTTCGGCCTGGCGAGCATCGCGACACGGCCGACGTTCGGCCTTGTCATCCTCGTCATTGCCGTGGGGGGGTGCATCGAATTTGCGAACCTCGCACGGCGCATGGGAGCGCCCGTCTGTCTGCCGCTGGCCGCCGCCGGCTGCGTCGCCTATCCCATCCTTGCCTACGCCGGGTTTCTTGGCCGCGATGAATCCCTCTTGACGGCGGCGCTGGTTGGGGGAGCATTCGTTGTCTTGCTGGGTGCGGTGCGCGAGCGATACCTGGAGCGGGTTGCACTCACGGTGTTGTGCGTGCTGTACGTGGGCAAATTGCTGTCGTACTTTATCCTGTTGCGGACCGGACCGCACGGTGCCGTCGTCACGCTGTGGCTTGTCATCGTCGTTGCCCTCACCGATACCGCGGGCATGCTCGTGGGCGTGTGGGCCGGCCGGCGTCTTTTGGCGCCGCTCATCTCACCATCGAAAAGCTGGGAAGGCGCGGCGGGCGCCTTGGCGGCAGCCACCCTGGGAGGCTGGATCGTGTGGCGCCTGTGCGGCATTCCCGGCCCGGCATGGGCGCCCGCCGGGCTCTCCGCGGTGGTGTCCATGGCGGCAATCCTGGGTGATTTGGCCGAGTCGGCCGTCAAGCGCAACGCGCAGGTAAAGGACGCCGGCGCGGTGTTGGCGAGTCACGGCGGAGTGCTGGATCGCTTTGACTCGTACATCTTTGCAGGCGCGATTGGGTATGCCGTCTTGTCGGCTAGCGGCATCCTCTGAGTGGTAACGGGCGTGCGTTCCATCGCCATTATCGGATCAACCGGCTCGATTGGACGCCAGGCGCTGGATGTCGTGCGTGCCAATCCGCAACGCTTTCGGGTTGCGGCGCTGGCCGCGGGATCGAACGTGGAACGTCTGGCCCAACAGGCCAACGAGTTCCGTCCGGACCTTGTGTGCATCGGCGGCGCAACCCTGACGGCCGACCTGCGCTCGCTGCTCGCCTATGGACCGCCAGAGATCGTCTCGGGGAGCGAAGGCCTGCGCCGTGTGGCGGTCGGCTGCGGGGCGGACGTGCTGCTTGCGGCGAGCGACGGCATGGCCGCCTTGCATGGGGTCGTGGAAGCTCTGGCAAGCGGTAAGCACGTGGCGCTGGCGAACAAAGAACTGCTGGTCGCCGCGGGTCACCTCCTGTGCCCCTTAGCCCGCTCGGCCGGGGCGACGCTCGTGCCCGTCGATTCCGAGCACAGCGCGATCTTTCAATGTCTGCAGGGAGAGGATCCCGCCTGCGTGGAGCGCGTTGTCATCACGGCAAGCGGCGGCCCATTCTATGATCTGACCGGGGCCGACTTGGAATGGGTGACGCCGAAGCAGGCACTCCGACATCCCGTGTGGTCTATGGGCCCGAAGAACAGCCTGGATTCCGCCACGCTCATGAACAAGGGCCTGGAGGTGATTGAAGCCAGTTATCTCTTTGGATTGCCCCCCGGGCGCGTCGAGGCCGTCATCCATCGCCAGAGTCTCGTGCACGGTCTTGTGTTCTTTTGCGACGGCAGCGTGAAAGCGCAGCTCGCCAGCCCGGACATGCGCCTTCCCATCGGATATGCACTGGCGTACCCCGAACGCGTGCCCGAGGCTGTGGCAGAAGAGGAGACTCGCCGGGCCCTTGGGTTGGCCGGTGCAGCGGCGTCGCTGACGTTCGAGCCGGTGGACGCGACGCGCTTCCCTGCAGTGAGTTTGGCGTGTGCCGCGCTTGCCAAAGGGCCGCCGTATCCCGCCGTTCTGTCGGCGGCCAACGAAGAGGCAGGACGAGCCTTCCTCCGGGGGCAAATCAGGTTCACAGACATTTGCCGCCTCGTCGAACGCGCGCTGGCCTCGTACGCCGGGCCGGGCCGGACGCTCGAGGATATCCTTGCCGCCGACCGCTTCGGCCGCGCGAGCGTGCGCGAGGCGATTGACGCCGCGGTGCGGCACTAGACCGGGGAGAACGGCCGCCGCCAGCCCATGCTCGAAGCACACATCGCAGCCCTCATCGCGCTCCCGTCTGCCGCCGCGGCGGCGGGCAAAGTTGCCGTCTACGTCCTCCTGCTCTCGGTCCTCATCATCTTTCACGAGTTTGGCCACTTCATCGCCGCAAAGCGTGCCAGGGTGACCGTCACTGACTTTGCCGTCGGTTTTGGACCGTCGCTCCTGGCGCTGCGCCGCGGAGACACAACCTATCGTGTCAACCTCTTGCCGCTGGGCGGCTACTGCCGCATGGCGGGGGAAGATACGGCCTCCTCCTCCGCCGATCCCGGTAATTTCACGTGTAAGAGCTTGGCTGCGCGCTTTGCCATCATCGCAGCCGGCCCGGTCTTCAATCTGATTCTTGCCGCTGTTGCGTTCGCGGCGGTGGCCGCGATCGTCGGCGAACCGGTGGCGCCGACGACCCGCGTGGCCGCCGTCGAGCCTCAAACAGCCGCGGCGCGCGCCGGCCTGAGTGCCGGAGACGTTATCGTCGCGCTCGACGGCCGATGGGTGCACTCCGGCCAGGACATGCTGGCATACATTCGCAGTCATGCCGGGCGAACGGTTGACGTGACCGTCCTGCGCCGGGGGGCTTTGCTGCACCTGGCCATTGCGGATACTCTTCTTGCGGGTCCGGATGGCCGGCGGCGCGGTGCTTTCGGGTTCATCCCGGCATTTGCGTACGCACGGCAACCGGTGCTTGCAGCGCTCGGCTACGGCGTTACGATGGTCGGCACGGTGGCCGCTGCGCAGCTGGTGGGTATCGTCGAAGCCATCCGGCAGCACGATACGTCGGTTATCCATGGCCCGGTGGGCATCGCCCGCATCGTCATCGGCGTCGAGGGATTGGGACCGGTGGACGTCGTGCAGATCGGTGCGGAGTTGTCGGTCGTCCTGGGTCTCATTAACCTGCTTCCCTTTCCCGCGCTCGACGGGGGGCGGTTGGCCTTCCTGCTGGTCGAGGCGTTGCGCGGTCGGCCTGTGGACGCCGAGCGGGAAGGGCTCATCCATGCGGCCGGCTTTGCCGTCCTGATGCTGCTGGTCATGGTCGTGACGTATCGGGATATCGTACAATGGGTACAAGGGAAGGGTGGGCTATGAGTACGCAAGAGTTACCTCCGGTTCCCGAGTGGACGGGCGTGCAGGAGCGCAATCCCGCGCCGCCGCCGTTACCCGCGCGCCGCAAAACGCGCCCGGTCAAGGTCGGGTCGGTGACGATCGGCGGCCACGCGCCGATCTCGGTCCAGTCGATGACAACGACGCGGACGGATGATTGGGCGGCCACCTTGGACCAGATCCATCAACTGGCGGCTGCCGGCTGCGAGATCGTTCGCGTCTCGGTGCCGGATGCCAAGGCCGCCGCGGCCTGCAAGAAGATCAAGGCCGGCTCGCCGGTTCCCCTGGTTGCCGACATCCACTTCGATCACCGCTACGCGCTGGCCGCCATCGATGCCGGCTGGGACAAGCTGCGGCTGAATCCGGGCAACATCCGTGACGAGAAGAAGGTGCGCGAGGTCGTTTCGGCCGCCAAGGTGCGCGGCATCCCGATCCGGATCGGCGTCAACAATGGATCGCTGGCCCCGGACATCGTGCAGCGCTACGGCCGCACGCCGGAGGGTATGGTGGAGTCTGGGCTGCGCCACATCCGGATTCTCGAGGAACTTGATTTCCACGACATTGTCGTCTCCCTCAAGGCGCACGACGTGCGCACGACGGTTGCCGCCTACCGGCTCATGGCGACCAAGGTTGACTATCCGTTCCACTTGGGGATCACGGAAGCGGGGACGCTGCGCAGCGGCACGGTCAAGAGTGCCGTCGGACTCGGCATCCTGCTCGCCGAGGGTATCGGGGATACGATACGTGTCTCTCTGACCGCTGATCCGGTTGAAGAGGTCCCCGTCTGCTGGGAGCTGCTCAAAGCGCTGGGTCTGCGCGAGCGGGGTGTGGAAATCACGTCCTGCCCATCCTGCGGGCGGGTGCAAATCGATATTGTGAAGCTGGCGGAGCAGGTCGAGCGGATCACGGCGGAATACCGTGCGCCGGTCAAGGTCGCGGTGATGGGCTGCGCCGTGAATGGCCCCGGCGAGGCGTCGATGGCGGACGTCGGCATTGCCGGCGGCAAAGGCATGGGCCTCATTTACCGCGATGGGGTCATTGTCCGCTCCCTGCCCGAGGCCCAGCTGCTGGACGGCCTGCGCGAAGAGATCGAAAAGGTCATTGAGCAGCGATATCCCGAGTATCGCTGACAGCCGGCCCGCCAGGCGGGCGCTTTGGTTGATCCTCGCGCTGGCCGCTCTCGTGCGGGGAATCGGCGCCGCACGCCGGCCCCTCCAGGTGGACGAGGCGTATTCGCTGCACCTCGCTCACCTGCCGCTGCGTCAGGCTTTGGACACCTTGGCGCGGCTGGACGTCCATCCACCGGGTTTTCTCCTGCTCACGCACGTCCTGGCAGCCGTGCACGCACCCCCCGCGGCCTTTCGTTTTTTGGTTGCCGCGTGTGGCGTTGTATCGGTCCTGGTGCTGTACGCGATCGTGGTGGCCTGGCACGGGCGGCGAGCGGCATTGGTCGCGGCGTTTGTCGCGGCGGTGCTGCCTGTTTTCGTGTTCTATGACACGATGGTGCGCATGTATGCGCCGTTCGACACTTTGGCGCTGGCATCGTATGCGGTTCTCGGGCTCGTATACACCCGCGACGGATTGCCGGTCTGGCAACGGCGCATGCTGTGGACCGCCTGGACCGTCCTCGCGGCCCTGCTCGTGTGGTGGTTGTACCTGGGCTTTTTCGTGCTTGCCGCGCAGGCGGCGTACGCCGCAGTCGTGCGGCGGGAGGGGTTGGCACGCACCTTGGCAGGAACGGGCGCGGCATTGCTGACATGGCTGCCGCAATGGCCGGTCTTCTTGCGACAGCTGCCGCGCGGCGGGCTGGCTTTTCCGGGCTATGCGGGGCACGAGCTCCAAGCACTGCTGACACTGCCCGGTCAGGCGACCATTGCGGTGCAGACGCAAGGGTTTGGGGCCGCCGCGTTGGGCGCAGCGATCCTTGCCTGGCTGTGGCTGGGAGCGGCGCTTAGCTGGGGTTTGCGCGGCGGTGCCTGGCGCTCGCTCGCCGTCTGGGTGGGTGTGCCCGGGCTCTTGACGCTCCTCTACGGCGTTGCGGCGCACAAGCTGCTGTACGCCGACCGTTACTACTTGGCGGCTGCGTACTGGTTGTGCATCATGACCGGTCTGGCAGCGGACCGCGTGACCGCCGGCGTCGGCCCATCGCACCTGCGACGACCGTTGCAGGTGGCAGCCGTCTGCGCCGCCGCGGTGCTCGTGGCCGCCGGCCTGGCCTACGCCGTCGTGCCGTCTCTGTACACGGCGGATTGGCCGTCTGTAGCCGCGATTCTCACACGTCAAGGCCGGCCCGGTGATCTCATCGTCTTCGAGCAGGGCTCGCCCTACTGGGTTTTGCAGGGTGGCCCGGCGCTGCGCGGACATCCTCTTGTGCTGCTGTTCTACCGCGGGCAAGCCGGCGATGCGCTGCGCTTAGCTCGGCCGTTTCGCCGTGTGTGGCTGGTTCTGTTCCAATGGAGTCCCGTCGATCCGGATGCGCGCCTGCTGCGCGGCCTGGCGGCGGCCGATCACGCCGTCGGCGCGTGGCGTTTGACGCGCTGGCTGCCTGCCGAAACGGTCACTCTCATCCTCTTCGCTCGCGGGCGATCATGAAACGAAAGGTTAGGAGTTCGCGCCCGGCGCACGGAAGGCGGGCTGTATGACGGACGCCAACGCCAAGACCAAAAAGGCCGTCGAGCGCATCCCGCGCAAGGCCGACGATCTCTCCGAATGGTACACCCAGGTGTGCCTCCAGGCTCAGCTGGCTGACTATGCGCCGGTACGCGGCTGCATCGTGTTGCGGCCCTACGGGTATGCCATCTGGGAGCGTATCTGCGCCGAGTTCGACCGGCGCTTCAAAGCCACCGGGCACCATAACGCCTACTTTCCGCTGTTCATTCCCGAATCGCTCCTCATGCGTGAGGCCGAGCACGTGGAAGGCTTTGCGCCGGAGGTGGCGTGGGTCACCCAGGGCGGCGGTGAGACGTTACGCGAACGGCTGGCGCTGCGGCCGACGTCGGAAGTCATCATCGGCACGATGTATGCCAAGTGGATTCAGTCCCACCGCGACTTGCCGATCCTCATCAATCAGTGGGCGAACGTCGTGCGTTGGGAGAAGGCCACGCGGCCCTTCCTGCGCACGCTGGAATTTTTGTGGCAAGAGGGTCACACCGCGCACGCCACGCGGGAGGAAGCAGCCGAAGAAGTCCAGCGCATGCTGGGCGTGTACCGCGAAGTGGCAGAAGACGTGTTGGCGCTGGCGGTCATTGCCGGCCGCAAGAGCGAGAGCGAAAAATTTGCCGGTGCGGAGGCGACCTACGCCATCGAGGCTCTCATGCCGGACGGTAAAGCGCTGCAGGCCGGTACCTCGCACGAACTGGGGCAAAACTTCGCGCGCGCCTACGACATCACATTTACCGACGCCGACGAGCAGCGCAAGCACGTGTGGACGACGTCGTGGGGCGTGTCGTGGCGCATTCTGGGTGGCGTGATCATGGCCCACGGCGACGACAACGGCCTGGTTCTACCGCCCGCGATTGCGCCGCACCAGGCGGTCGTCGTCCCGATCTTCCGCAAGGGTGTGGAGGAGGTGGCGGCCGCGGCCCGCGCGCTGCAGGCCGAGCTGGCAGGCGTGTGCCGCGTGCAGTTGGATGACCGAATCGAGCAAAGCGCGGCCTGGAAATTCAACGAATGGGAGTTGCGCGGCGTGCCGGTCCGGGTTGAGATCGGACCCCGCGATCTCGAGGAGGACGTCGTAACGCTGGTCCGGCGCGACACTCTCGCGAAGGAGAGAGTGGCGCGTGCACATGTCGTGGAGCGGATGCAGGTGCTGTTGCGGGAGATTCAAGACGACTTGCTGGCGCGCAGCAAGGTCGACCGGGACACACGAACGATGCGCGTCGGCGAACGGGAGGCGTTTGTTGCGGCGCTGCAAGCCCAGCGAGGCTACGTCCTTGCGCCGTGGTGCGAGCGGGCCGAGTGCGAACGTGATGTCAAGGCGGCAACAGGGGCGGTGACGCGGGTGCTCGCGCAGCCGGCAGAGCAGGGTGCGGTGTGTGCGTACTGCGGTTGCCCGGCTCGCGTGGATGCCTACTTTGCGCGGTCGTACTGACGTGCGCCGGCGAGGGCAACGCCCGCCGGCGGGCCAAGGGCGCTGGGTTGCGCCACCAAAGGCGGCCGGGCATGGGACGGCGGGCTGTGGAATGCGCCGGGCGGGGCGTGCCTGCCTCATGGCGGTCCTCGGGGCGTGCCTTGCCGGAGCGGGCCCGCGCACGGCGATCTTCATGTACCACCACGTCGCACCGACGGTTCCCCCAGGTCCGTACGCGCGCGCTCTCACCGTGACCCCGGCGGAGTTCGATCGACAGCTGGCCTGGCTGCGGGATCATGCCTGCGCGGTCGTGACGGTTGACGAATTGTGGCAGGACGTGCGCCAGGCTCAGACGGATGCGTGCGAAGCGGCGTTGACGTTCGACGACGGCTATGCCGATGTCGCCCGGTACGCCGAGCCGCTCCTCATTCGCTACGGCGACGCCGCAACGCTCTACGTGACGACGGGCTACGTCGGCGCCCCGGGTCACTTGTCGCGCCAGGACGTGCTGCGGGCGCGCGGTCTGGGATGGGAGATCGGTGCGCACACGGTGCACCACCTGGATCTCACCCGCCTGCCGAGATCGGCTGTCCGCCGCGAAGTGCGCGACTCGGCGGCGGCGCTGCGACGGTGGCTCGGGCAGCCCGTACTGTCGTTTGCCTACCCTGCGGGTGCCAACGGTCGGCAGGTGCGAGAGGAGGTCGCGGCAGCCGGTTTTGCAACCGCAGTGACGACGCAGCCGGGTTTGGTCGCGGCACGTGACGATCCGTATGCCCTCCCGCGTCTACGCGTGGTGCGCAACGCAGGTGTGAGTCTCTTTGCCCGCGTCTGGCCGCGTGCGGCAGCCGGTCCCGGCGTTCGTGCGTTGCGACACATCGCGCGCGAACGCAGCGCGGGGAACGAGCAGCGAGTCGCCGAAGCGATTGCAAGAGCTCTCCTGGCGCGGGCGTTTCCCGAGCCGTTCGTACGGGTGGAGGTACAAAGCATACCGCCGGCGACCGTGGCCGGCATCGTCATATCCGGCGTTGCATTCCATGCGCCGGTGGACGCACGCCGCTTCACGCGTGACATGCGGCGCATGGTGGCGGCGGCGTTTGCCGCCGCGCCCTCGGTGCGGGAAGTTGACGTCTGGGCCGAGGTACCGCGGGTGCTGCCTCCGCACGCCGTTGTCGCGGGTGACGAGGCGGTGCCCACACAACGCACCGTCTTCTCGGCGGCCGTGCCGCGCGAGCAGTATGCCCCGGGTGGCGGGTGGCGCTTGGGGAGCGTGTACTGGGATCGAACCTGGCTGCCAGCGCCCCACCCGGCGCGGGGGAACGTATGAACGTATCCGGTAACCACGAAAGCTACGAAAAAACCGTTCTGGATAACGGTGTGCGTGTCGTCACCGAGCGGGTGCCATACGCCCGCAGCGCCGCCATCGGGGTATGGGTGGGGACGGGCTCCTCGCACGAGGAGGCGGCCGTCCGCGGCATCAGCCACCTCATCGAGCACATGCTGTTCAAGGGAACGCGCAATCGGAGTGCGCGCCAGATTGCCGAAACGATGGATGCGGTCGGCGGCAACCTCAACGCGTTCACGGATAAGGAAATGACGTGCTACCACGCGCGCGTCCTCGACGAACACCTGCCTCTCGCGGTCGACGTCCTGAGCGACATGTTCCTGAACGCCAAACTCGATCCAGGGGACCTGCGCAACGAGCAAAAGGTCATCCTGGAGGAGATCCGGATGTACGATGATTCACCGGACGAGGTCAGTCACGACCTGTTCATGCGGACGGTCTGGGCCAACAGTCCGCTCGGCGAACCGACCATCGGTTACGCGAACACGGTGTCAGCCGTGACGCGCGAGGCCATCCTGTCGTACATGCAGGCCCGCTACACGCCGGACCGTGTCGTCGTCAGCGCAGCCGGCAACGTCGTGCACGCCGACGTCGTGCGTTTGGTCGACGAGAAATTGGGGGCTCTACGCGGAGTCTTCGCGGGCAGCGAACCGCCCCAGCCGTCCTTCGTTCCGGCGATCGTCGGGCAGCACAAGGATTGCGAGCAAGTCTACATTTTGGTGGGTGCTGAAGGCACGCGGGCCGACGATCCGTTGCGCTATCCAGTCTCGGTGCTGGATGCGATTACAGGGGGAGGCATGGCATCTCGTCTGTTCCAGGAAATTCGGGAAAAGCGCGGCCTCGTCTACAGCGTGTATTCGGCGCACCACCCGTACCGCAACGGCGGCATCTTCACGGTCGCGGCGTCGGCCAGTCCGGCCCACGCACCCGACGTCGTGGCGCTGATCCGTGAGGAGTTGAGCCGGCTGGCGACGGAAGGGGTCCACGCCGACGAGGTCGCCCGGGCCAAAGAGCACATCAAGGGCAACCTACTCCTGTCGCTGGAGAGCACGAGCACGCGGCTCCTTCGCCTGGGCCGCAGCGAGCTGTCCATCGGCCGCTACGTGTCCACGGCGGAAGCGCTGGCCTCGATCGCCGCGGTCACGAAAGACGACGTCGACGCCCAAGCCCGGCGGATGTTTGCGCCGGATCGTCTGGCATTAACGGTGCTGGGCCCGGTTGAGACGCAGCACGTGCCCTCGTGGTTCGGGCAGTTGGCGCGCTCGGCGTAAGCCGCGTGGACTGCGGGCGGCGGCCGTGACGCTCTACCTATGCCTGGCCGCCGTGCTCTACATGCTGGCCCAGTCTCTGCAAATGGGAACCGCAGCGGCTCGGCTGGCCGGAGTACGCAGCCGGCGGGTGGCAACCGGTTTGACGCTGTTTAACCTGTTCGCGACAACGTCGCGCATGCTCAACCTTCTCTATGCACCGCTCATGGGGGCCCTCATCGATATTTCCCGCCGCACCGGCAACGTTGCCGGATTCGAGCGCGACCTGCGCATCATCATCGCCGCGGCGACCGCCGGCACGATCCTGGGAGGGGCTCTCACGCCTACCTTTGCGGTCTTGTTGCAGCGCGGCATCGCATCGTTCGAGCGCTCGGGTTCCCTTGTGGGCGCCATGGCGCGCCTGGCCCGGCCGGCGACGTTTGCCTCCGCCGTGGCGGCGTTCCGCCCCCCGCGCGCGACCATGCTGCGCTACAGCCCGGCCGGTTTGCCCAAGGCGTTTCTCTACTGGAACGTCATCGTCATGGCGTTCTGGGTTGCCGGACCGCTCTCCGCGTTCGATGCGGGTGTCATCGACCCGCGCGTCACGGGGACCGCGCTGTTGCTGTCCGGGCTCATCACCGGCGTGGCGACGGTGACCCTGACGCTCGTCGTCGACCCGACGGCCGCGGTCATCACCGATCAAGCGGCGTTGGGCATCCGTCCGGAGAGCGACGTCAAGGCGATGCTTGTCTACCTCGTGCTGGGCGCCGTCGCCGGCACGGTTCTGGCGCAGGCGGTCTTGTGGCCCGCGGCCCACCTGATCGTCGGCGTGGCGAGGGTCTTGGTGAATCATGGCTTGCGGCACTAAGCACATCCTTGGTGCAGCCCTCATCGCCGTGTGCATGGCGGTGCAGACGGGATGCGCCGGCCCGGTGACGCGCTGGATGGTCAACCTGCGAACGGCGCAGGGCGACAGCGCGTTGGCCCGCCCGAATCTGGCCGAAGCGGAGAAGGAGTACCGTCTGGCTTTGGCGCTCGATCCGCGCAACGCACACGCCAAAGCCGGCCTAGCCAAGGTGCTGTACCTGCGGGCGCGGACGGAATTCGGTTCCAGTCAACTGGACGCCGCCGCCGAGGACATCACCCAATCCCTGCGCTATGCGCCCGATGACGCCGCGGCGCTTGCGCTCGCCAACGAGATCGAGCAGGCCAAGATCCGGCGCGAGATCGTGCAGACCAACTATCCGCTGTACGGGTCGATCACTGCGGCGCTCGTACCGGCCTTCCGGCAAGTCGCCGCCTCCAGCAAGGAAATCCAAAAGCAGGTCAAGGCCTTTTCCAACGACTTCGACGCGGCCCACCTCACCAAGGCCATCCTGCAGTCCTACGATCTCGAGGACGAAGTGCACCGCATCACCCTGCGCCTCATTGCCTACCGCGGCTACGTGACGTCGGGGCAGGCCAAAGGGGCGGCGCCCGCCGCGGCAAACGCGCCGGCGCTCCTGCCGATCCCCTAGCCGCGGCCGGGGCGCACGAAGAGACCGACGGAGACGCTCTCGGCCGGCAGCAGCCTCGGATGCAGGTGGAAATACGCCAAGCGGTAGGAGCCTTCGATCTGCCGCAGCAGCCACAGACCGGGATCAACGCCCCTGGACTGATGCGCGATGAGCCAAATCCGCCGGTAGCGCCGGGCGACGCGCCACGCCTGCTCGAGGTTGTTTGCGGACCACACCAAGAAGACGGGGTGCTCCCGGAGATCGCGCGGCTTCAAGACGGCCCATTCTGCGATCCCGGACTCCAAAAGCAACAGGTCGCCCGGTTGCGCCCGCGCGCGGATGTCGGAGATGACGCCCGGCCAATCAGCGGTGTAGAAGCGGGGGTCGAGAGAAAACAACGCCGCCCAGGGGATGAGGAGCGCAAGCAGACCGGCACACGCAACACGCCGCCCTGCACGGGCGTGGTACGGGGCGCGCATGAGGCTAACCCCGGTCCACGCGCCAAGAGCGTACGCCAGAATCAGATAGTAGCGATCTAAGAAAATGACGTGATGGGTGACGAAGCAGAACGCAACGAGCAGCAGCGGCGCAGCCGCCAGCCACGGCAGAAAGGAGCGCGGCGCGGCGCGCAGTGTCGGCGCGAGCGTCACGAGTACCCACAGCCAGGCGAGGCACGCGGCGAGGACTGCGACCCATCCCTCGAGTTCAGGCGCGAGCGTCGCTTGACCCGGTAAGAGCAAGAGCGTCGACAACTCGTGGGATGCGAACGAGGTGAGATTGTTACCGCCACCGGCCGCGTTTTGGGCTGCCACTGCGGGTAGCTGCGGCGCGAATGCGGCCGCGCAAACGGCGACGCCGGCGAGGGATTTTGCCAGCGCATCGCGCCGCATGAGGGCCGCATACAGCAGTTGCGCGGCGAGAAAGAACCCGCCGAGGTACAGCGTGTACAGGGCGGCCAACCCGGCGAGCGTCCAGCCGATCCAGAGGGCGCGCCGTGCAGCCGGCGTGAACTCAGCCTGGACGAGGAGCAGGCTAAAAAGCCATGCCTGCACCAGCACGAGCGTGTCGAAAGGGGCGTACATCCGTATCCACGTGTCGTAGTAGACGAGACTCGGCATTGCGGCTGCGACGGCCGCCGCGACAACTCCCGCACGCGGCGTGCTCCACAGCCGAACGATGTGGAAGAGAAAGACCAGGGATGCGACGGCGCAGGCGACCATGACCAACCGCAGCAGCCAGACGGGCCAACCCATACCGAGTGCGATATGCAGCAGGCCGAAGAAAAGGGGCGGATGAGCATCCCGAAAGTGAAGGTAGGCGAGCATGTCGTGCCAGGAGAGAGAAGAGACGAAGAGACTTGTGTCCTCGTCGGTTTCCAGGGGCCTGCGCAAGGCCGGCACGAGGCGCAGAGCGCAGCCCAGGGCCAAAACCCACACCAGGCTCTTTGGGATGCCCGGATCGGCAGGCCGCGCGGGGGAGTGGCCGCCGAGGGAAGCGGCCGGCTCGGCGCCGGCGGCAGGCGAGAGTTGCGTCACGGTCCCAGATGCCCGCCGAAATGGCCCGGAGACGCCCGAGACCTGATACTCCGAGCCGTGCGCGCCACGTGCGAGCGGACCCACGCCGGTGAGAAGTGGCGGGTATCGTACACCTGCCAGCCCGAGCGCACGTCCAGCCTGCGGTAGCGCTGCAGGAAACGGTAGAGCTGAGGGTTGGCTTTCAGGCGCGCCAGCTCCACCGCGACGAAGTAGCGGGCACCCTTGTGGATCGCGCTCGTCATATCGTGGACGTTCCAGAGCAGAGGGTCCTCTTCCCAACCACGGTGTCCGATCGTGTACAAGACCGCCGGATCCTCGTGACCCATCACGATGAGCGAACCCGGCGCGAGCACGGCGCCGACTTCGCGGGCCGCGGCGTACACATTGCGGTTCCACGAGTAGTAGGGATGGATGATCAGCATCGTCAGGTAGACGGTACACAAGAGCGCACCCGCGGCGGCAAGCCGGACACGGCGCGCGGCGGCGGCAGGTCCCAGAAGGTCTGTCAGTCGGTCGAGGGCGCCCCCCGCGTAGACCGTCGCGAAGAGCACGACGGGGAGAAGGTAGTAGTCCACGCGCTCCACAGTGACGACGATGAAGGCGTAGGCGGCCAGCGCCGCCGCCCAGGCGGCAAAGAGTGCGGGCCGGCCGGGAAAATTCCCGCTCGGCCGCTGGAGAATCGGTGCAGCCAGCGTCAGCGTGAAGATCACGGGACCGAGGACCGTGCCGGCAAGCATCCGCAGCAGCGCCAGCGTGCTCTGCACGGTGTGCGCAAAGCTCCCTGGGCTCGAGAAAGCCCGTGCTAAGGCCGGCAGGACGTGCCGGGCGGTGATGCCCGTCATCCAGTGCCATTCGGCAATCGCGTGCAGGTGGGAGGTGTAGGCGACAAGAGGCACGAGCGTGCCGGCGACCAGGGTGGGTAGTGGCCATCCGGTGCAACAGCGCCAGCCCCCGCGGCTCCAAGCCGCCGCGCTCATCGGTGCGAGGATGAGGAGTGCCGGCGGTTTGGCCAACGCGGCAAGCGCGGCCGCAAAGGTGGCGCCGAGGGCATACGCTGACCGTGCCGTCTGCAGGTGACGGCACCACAGCCACAGGGCCAGCGCCGAAAAGAACAGCATGTCGCTTTCCGGGATGACCGCCCGGCCGTAGTACACCGTACCCGGCGCGACGGCGAAAAGCAGCGCGGCATACAGGCCGGCCCGCGTGCCATACAATTCCCTGCCCAACGCGTACAGGATGGGAATCGTCGCCAGGCTGAACGCGATGACGAACAGGCGCAGGAAGATTTCGTGGACTCCGAACGCGCGGTAGAGTAAAGCGGCGGCAAAGGGGACGATCTGCAGTTCCAGTTCGACGTAGTTGGGGGGCGGACCGTCGTAGTCGGTCTGCGGGTAGAAGATGTTGTCGCGCAGCTGCGCAAAATTGCGGGCGATGGCGGCTTCATCGCCTTGCCGCCACGCGGGGTGATCCAAAATGGGATTGTGCAGGTGATACAGACGCAGGCACAACCCCAGGATGAGGATGCCGGCCAAGGCCAGGCGTTGGCGGGCGCTCACGCTTTGGGGGGCACCGGGGCCTCGTGGGTGTGGCGAAACGTCCAAAACTTGTTGACGAAAAAGTTCCACCCCATGCCCACGCAGGTGGCTGCAAGCCAGGCCAGAGAATTGCGAAAGCGCATCGCCGGCAAGTGATGGTCGGCGAAGACCAGAACAGCCTCGCTGATGCCCAAGGCCACGGCCGAGACGGTAATGAACTGCGCCAGCTCGCGCCATGGGTGGCCGCGTGAGCGGAACGTCCAGCGCCGGTTCCACCAGTAGTTGTTGATGCCGCCCGAGATGAAGCCGATGGCGTACGCCAGCCACTTCGGGAGGACGTTGAGCAGCACGCTGTAGGCGGCGTAGTTGACGACCGTTCCGGATGCACCGACGATACCGAACTTGATGAACTGACGCACGCCGCGCCGCAGACCAAACCGGGCCGGCGGCGAGGTCATGCCAGCCAGTACCAGTCGGCGAAGAGCACGGTGAAGAGGCCGAGGAGCGGCAGCGAGAGCGCGACGATGGCCGAGTTGACGAGCGGCCGCCGGCCCCACAGCGCCAAGAGCATGAACGCCGGGAAGATGACGAGGACAAAGCGCGGCATGCTCATGAGGCTGGAGGTGGACATCGGGACAAGCAGAGAGGCGGCAAAGTACCAGGCATACGACGACCGCAAGGTGCGAAACGCGGCCACCATGAGGACGAGGAAAAGCAGCGTGAAAGCCAACTCGATCATGTGATTGACTGAGCCGGGGGACGCCAGCGGATGGTGAGCCAGGTCCTTGAGAGTGTTGATGATGCTGACCCAGGGCGGCGCAAGGTGCCGGTGCCAGTTGTCCTGGACCTTGAGGAAGTAGAGCGGATCGCCGACCAGCGCGTAGAGGTACGCCATGTAGACGAGCAGGCCGCAGGGGACAAGGAGAACGCCCGCGATGCCGCGGGTCAAGGTTGTGCCGCGCCGCTCACGCCAGCCGGTCCAGGCTTCGTAGGCCAAGGGAATCGCGGTCAGCATACCCTCGACGCGCGTCATGGATGCCAGCGCGCCGCAGATCCCGGCGGTGATGTAGTTGCCGTGGCGGGCGTAGTAGACGGAGGCCACCGTCAGCGCTAGGAACAGCGATTCCGTGTAGACTGCCGAGAAGAAGATGGCGGTCGGGAAGATAGCGATGTAGAAGATCGCGTGGTACGCCGTTGTGTCATCGCCGTACTCGAGGCGCACCAGGGCATACAGGTACGTGAGGGCGACGAAGAACGAGAGGTTGGAGATGATGAGACCGGCGGCCAGGTGGTTCCCGATCAATCCGCCCACCACGTGTACCGCAAACGGGTACAGGGGGAAAAAGGCCATGTCGGTGCCGTGGTAACCGTCGGTTGCGATGGCGAGGTAGTGCTGGGCATCCCAGCGCCCCCACACGCTCAGCCACACGCTGTGCGAGGCGGTGAAGTGCTGGCCCTGACGCTGGCCGATGACGATGGCGGCCAGCGGGGCTATCAGGATCAGCGGCACGCGGGTGGCAAGGAAGGCCGTGGTGACGTGGTGGACGATCGGGTAGTAGGAGCCCAGGACCGCCACTTTGATGGCTGTGCAGACGAGGATGAGAGCGAAGAGCAAAGCTGCCGCGGCGGTCAGGGAGGCGGGCATGGCGATGATGTACGCCCAGAGAGCGAGGAAGGGCGCATAACTCCAGGCGTCCGCCCGCAGCATGCGTTCGAGGGAGACGTTACACGTCCAGCTGATCCAGCTGGCATAGGTGTACCAGGCTGCGACGGCGGAAGCGGTGCCGCCGACGGTGAACACGGCCAAGACGACGTCGGAAGCGGCGGGCGACAGATGCGCGTGGGTCGCGAGCAGATACCAAAAAAAGATACCCGCAGACCAGCCGGACAGGGCGGTGATGCCCAGACCCAGACGTGCACTTCGGGGCAGGAGAAGAACGCGCCGTCCGGGCGCTTTGGCCTCTTCCCGCGAGGGCGTCGTAAGGGCGGCGTCCACGACCGTTCGGCTTCGCCGCTTGCCGGGTCGGCCCTCCAGGCACGGGCCTCCGAGGGTTTGCGCCGAGGGTGGAAAAGGTCATCCTGGATGCGTGTGCTGCTGACGTGTCCCTGGTGTATCGTGCTCGGGTTGAGCGTAGTCTCATCGGCGTCGCCGGCTAGCAGGAACGCTCCAGCGGCGGTGCGGCAGACCGGTGGCGTCTTTGTCGCATACAGCGCTCAGGCCGGCGGGGATACGGTGACAATCCAGGATGGCGATCGTTTGGTTGTCTACACCCTGGCACCCGACGTCGTGGTCACCGAGCGTGACGGCGACGGACCGGCCAAACCCGCCACTGCCGCTGGTCTGGCGCAAGGAGAGCCGGTGACTTTGCACGTGGGGGCGGACGGTACCATCGACGCTATCGAGGCGGCGTACACGACGGTGCTGACCAGGCTTGTTACCTACGCCCACGGTGCCGTGGTGACGACATCCGGAAGGGTCTATACGCTCGTGGGTACGGCGGCCCAATTCAACGGACCGTTTACCTTGGGCACCTTCCTCAAGCTGCGTGTCGATCCGGCGCGCGGCAGCGCCTTCGACATCGCCGCGTCCGAGCAGCCGTTCAGCGGCGGTGCGCCGAACGCGCCCATTCCCGTGACATTCATCCTGACGGTGCCGGCGAACACGCCCCCGACGGATACCGTCTATCTTGCCACGGACGCCGGGAATTGGGTGGCCAACGGTACGCGGATGTCGCCGCTGGCGGCACATACCTGGACCGCCACGTTGATGTTGCCCAAGGGTTCATCTCTCAAGTACAAGTACACCCGAGGGTCGTGGCAAACGGCGGAGACCGACCGGGCCGGGATGCAGATTCCCAACCGCAGTATCAGCGTCACCGCCACCGCTGCAAGCCAGACCGTTCGGGACACAGTCGTCCGTTGGGCGGACTTGCCTTCATAAGGAGCATGTGACATGGACACGCTGGATTTCGTCAAGGTGACCGAAGCCGCGGCGTTGGCGGCGTCACGCTGGATGGGGCGGGGCGAGCGGGAAAAGGCGGACGCGGCGGCGGTTGAAAAGATGCGCGAGACTCTGAACGCGATGGATATCCGCGGCCGCGTCGTCATCGGTGAAGGCGAACGGGACGAAGCCCCGATGCTCTACATCGGCGAAGAGGTCGGGCGCGGCGGCATCGAGGTCGACCTGGCTGTGGATCCGGTCGAGGGAACGAACCTCGTTGCCAACGGCTTACCGAATTCAATTGCGGTCCTGGCGGTGGCGGCCAAGGGCGGACTCCTCAACGCACCCGACACGTACATGGACAAACTTGCAGTCGGCCCCAAAGCCGCCGAGTACGTGCATATCGACGCAACGGTTGCCGAGAACCTGGAGCTCGTCGCCAACGCCCTCGAGCGGCCGATCGGAGACATCACGGTCGTCATCTTGGACCGGCCGCGGCACAAAAAGCTCATCGAAGACGTCCGGGCAACGGGCGCCAAGATCAAGCTCATCTCCGACGGCGACGTGGATGCCGCGATTGCCACGGCCATCGACGGCACCGGCATCCACGTGGCGATGGGGACGGGCGGCGCGCCGGAGGGCGTCTTGGCCGCGGCGGCGTTGCGCTGCCTGGGCGGTAATTTCATGGGGCGCCTCAAGCCCCGCAACGAGGACGAGATCAAGCGCGCCATGGCGATGGGCTTCGAGGACGTCAACAAGGTGCTGCTCATGGAGGACCTGGTGAAGTCCGACGACATCACCTTTGTCGCCACGGGGATCACGGACGGAGACCTTGTTCGCGGCGTCCGGTTCTTCGGAAATGGTGCCCGCACGCACTCGATCATCATGAACAGCCGTTCCGCGACGGTGCGCTTCGTGGAGACGGTCCACCGTCTGCGGGCCGAGCCGTTCCGGGTTCGCCAGCACTGAATCTCCTGCGGTTCGTCACACCGGATGCCGCAGCGGAGCGCGTCGCCGACATCCGTCTGGAGTTGCTTGAGGAGTGGGGCATCCGCGGGATCATCCTGGACCTGGACAATACAATCGTGCCGTGGCACACGACAGACCTCGTTGCCGGTGTGCCGGAATGGGTGGACCGAATGCGCCGGGCCGGCGTGCGTACGTGTCTTGTGACCAACAACTATGGCGCCCACGTCCGCGACGTCGCGCGGGCACTCGACGTTCCCCTGGTCGTCGGCGCTCTCAAACCGTTGCCGGGAGCGTTTTGGCGGTCTCTGCGAGCGTTGGGCCTTGAGCCGCGTCGCTGCGTCGCGGTGGGAGATCAACTGTTCGCCGACGTCTTGGGAGCGAAGCTGGTCGGCATGCGGGCGATTGTCGTGCGGCCGGTGAGTGCGCGGGAATTTCCGACCACCCGCGCCCTGCGCATCCTGGAGCGGCTGGTCTATCCGCGCCTTCGCCCAACGCCGGCTGCCGCGCATGACAGACGCGCCGACTCACGGCCCGACGCCTGAGGCAAAAAGAGCAGCCTCGGCAAAGGGGAACAGTCCCGGCCAGATGCAGCGCTACGCCTTGGTGGGCAGCCCGGTTTCTCATTCGCTCTCGCCGCGCATGCAGACTGCGGCCTTTGCCGCGGCCGGCATCCGGGCGACGTACGAAGCCTTCGACGCCCGCGATGCGGAGGCAATCTTTACTCGTTTGCGTGCGCAAGGCTTTGCCGGCTGGAACGTGACGACGCCGCTGAAGGAACAAGCCCTGGGGTGCGTCGAGGTTGCAACGTCGGCCGCGCTCGCAGCCCGCGCGGTGAATGTCGTCCGCCGCGGCCGCGGCGGTTTTCTTGAAGGCGGGAACACGGACGGTGCCGGCTTTATCGCCGCGCTGTGCGACATCTGGCAGTGGGAGCCGCGGGGTGCGCAGGTTCTCCTTTTGGGCAGCGGACCGGCGGCGCGGGCAATCGGGCTCGCGCTTTCGGAAGCCAGAGCGAAGGATGTCTGGTGCTGGTCGCGGCGGCCGGATCGCGCCCGCAGTGTCGGTCCACCGCCGACCGGACCGCCTGACCTTGTTGTCTCAGCCCTGCCGGCTGACACCATCCTGCCGCCCGACGTTGCCGCCCTGGTGGCCGGCGCAGCGTATGCGTTCGATCTGAATTACGCGGTGACGCGTTCTCCGCTGGACGGCGTGGCGCGAGGATTACGCAGTGACGGCTTGCCGCTGCTCTTACACCAAGGTGCGCTCTCCTTCACGTGGTGGACGGGGCATCCGGCGCCTCTTGAGGCGATGCGCGCGGCCCTGGCCGCAGCTTTTCCCCAGCGA